>JBEGVQ010000159.1:0-17276 GCA_041178345.1 Acidobacteriota bacterium
AGGGCCCGCAGATCGTGCTGTCGCGCACCGACCCGGCCCTGCTGATCAAGTTGTTCGAGCAGGAAGTGCCCGAGATTTACGACGGCACCGTGATGATCCGCGGCGCCGTGCGCGAAGCCGGCGATCGCGCCAAGGTCGCGGTCTACTCGCGCGAGCGCGACGTCGACCCGGTGGGTGCCTGCGTCGGCATGAAAGGCACGCGCGTGCAGGCAATCATCCGCGAGCTGCGCGGTGAAAAGATCGATATCGTCGACTTCTCGGACGACCCCGTGCAGTTCGTGATGAACGCGCTCAGCCCGGCCAAGGTGCAGCGCGTCACCATCGTCAGCGACGTCGACAAAGTGATGGAAGTGGTGGTCGAAGACAGCCAGCTGTCGCTCGCCATCGGCAAGAAGGGCCAGAACGTGCGGTTGGCGGCGAAGCTGACCGGCTGGCGCATCGACATCAAGAGCGAAGAAGAGAAGCGCAAGGAAGTCGAAGCAGAGTTTGGCGCGATTGAAGCCGCCAGCGCCGAGACCGACGCCCCCGTCGAGGGGGAGGCCGCAGCGGTTGAGGGCGAGCCCCCGACCGCCGACGTGGTCGCCGACGAGCCGGCTGCCGAAGAAACAAAGTAGTCGAGATCAGAGGAAACGCGTTTGTCCACTGTCAGGATATACAAGGTCGCGGAGCTGTTGAACACCACCTCCCAAGAGGTGTTGGCACTGCTCAAGAAGGCCCACGGCATCGAGCTCAAGAGCGCGTCGAGCACGCTCGAGGAGATCGTCGCGCGGCAGTTCGTGGATCGTCTCGCCAAGCAGCGCAACATCACGCTGCCCAAAGGGGACGTCTTCTCGGAGCAGGCCACGCAGGCCGTGAAGACCGCCGCCAAGTCGAAGGCCACTGGCGGCAAGAAAGGCGCCGTGGCGCCCGAGCCGGCCAAGCCGGCCGTGCCGACGCTGGCCCCGCCGCGCCTGATCAAGAAGGCCAAGCCCGCCGACGCGCCGTTCGAGGAGCACCACGTCGAGGCCCCGGCGGTCGAGATGCCGGCGCCGCCGGATTCGGGAACCGCGCCACCGCCCGTCGTCGAGCCCGAGCCGGTGATTGCCGCCCCCGCGCCCGAGCCGGTGATGGAAGCGTCCGCGCCGGTATCCGAACCGGAACCCCCGCCGGCTGCCGAGCCCGAGCCGGCGATCGCGGCCGCCCCGGCCGAGGTGCCCACGCCCGTTCGCCAGGAAGCGCGGTTCGTGCCGCCCAGCATCCGGCTGCGCGTCGAGGAACCCGGCAAGGCGCCGCCGAGCGCCCCGCCACTGCAGCCCAAGCGTCAGCTCGTGCCGCAGCCGCCCCGCGTGGCCGCTGGTGCGCCCAAGGCGCCACTCCCCGCGGCCACCGGCAATCTCGCGCGCCCCGCGGGCCAGCGTCCGGCCTACGGACCGCAGCGTCCGGTCAGCAACACCGCCGCCATGCTTGGCGGACCACGGCCGCTGCCGTCGCAACCGGTGCGCCCAAGCACGGGGCTGCCGCCGCGGCCCGGCATGCCTGGCATGCGTCCCGGGGGCTACCGTCCCCAGTACCAGCAGCGCCCGACGGGCCGCAGCTCATCACAGCGCCGCGATGCCGCGCGTCCACAGGCGCCGGCGCCGGTGGTGCCGCCGCCGCCGATCACGCGCACCATCACCTTCTCTGAAGGCATGACGGTGAAGGACCTGGCGGATCGTCTCGAGATCCGCGTCAAGGACGCGCTCAAGGCGCTGCTCGATCGCCGCCTGATGATGACCATCAACTCGGCCATCGACCTCGACACCGCCAAGATGCTCGCCGCCGGCTTCGGCGCCGAAATCCAGACCCGCAGCTTCGAGCAGGAAATCATCGAAGAGAGCGACAAGACCGCGAACCCGGAAGACCTGGTCACCCGCTGGCCAGTGGTCACGATCATGGGTCACGTCGATCACGGCAAGACGACGCTGCTCGACGCGATTCGCACCACCCGGGTCGCCGAACGCGAAGCCGGCGGCATCACCCAGCACATCGGCGCCTATCTCGTCAGCGCCGGCGAGAAGACCGGCAAGCAGATCGTGTTCCTCGACACCCCCGGCCACTCGGCCTTCACGATGATGCGCGCGCGCGGCGCCAAGGTGACCGACGTGGTGGTGCTGGTGGTGGCGGCCGACGATGGCGTCATGCCGCAGACCCGGGAGGCGATCGACCACGCCAAGGCCGCGAACGTGAAGATCATCGTCGCGGTCAACAAGATCGACAAGCCGGGGGCGAACCCCGAAACGGTCAAGCGCCAGCTCACCGAGCTCGGCCTGATGCCCGAAGACTGGGGCGGCAGCACCGTGTTCGTCGAGGTCTCGGCCAAGAAGAAGCAGAACCTCGACGGCCTGCTGGAAATGATCCTGCTGGTCACGGAAATCGACGACCTCAAGGCCAACCCCAAGCGCAGCGCAATTGGCACCGTGCTCGAGACCAAGCTCGATCGCGGCCGCGGCCCCGTGGCCACCGTGCTGGTCCAGGACGGCACGCTGCGCGTCGGCGACAACGTGATCGCCGGCCCCGTGGTCGGCAAGGTCCGCGCCCTGATCGACGATCGCGGCCGCAGCATCAAGGTGGCCGGCCCGTCAACGCCGGTCGAACTGCTCGGCCTCGAATCGCTGCCCTCCCCGGGTGACTCGTTCCAGATGGTCGCCGACCCGGCCAAGGCGCGGCAGATTGCCACGTTCCGCCAGGGCCAGGCCAAGGAGAAGTCGCTCGGCGCCAAGGGCTCGCGCATGACCCTCGAATCGCTGCAGGCCTCGCTGGCCGAGGGCGGCGCGAAGGAACTGGCGTTGATCATCAAGGCCGACGTGCAGGGCTCGGCCGAAGTGCTGGCCGACACGCTGGCCAAGCTGACCGACGAGAAGACCAAGATCAAGATCATCCACTCGGGCGTCGGCGCCATCAACGAGTCGGACGTGCTGCTGGCCTCGGCCTCGAGCGCCATCGTGATCGGCTTCAACGTGAAGCCCGATCGCAACGCGGCCGACGTCGCCGACCGCGAGAAGGTCGACATTCGCTACCACACAGTCATCTACCACGTCACCGACGAGATCAAGCTGGCCATGGCCGGCCTGCTCGATCCGACGTTCAAGGAAGCGCGCATCGGCGCCGCGACCGTGCGCGAAACCTTCAAGGTGCCGAAGATCGGCACCATCGCCGGCTGCATGGTCAACGAGGGCGTGATCAAGCGCTCGGGCGACGCGCAGGCGCGCCTGCTCCGCGACAACGTCGAGCTGTGGACCGGCAAGATCGCCTCGCTCAAGCGCTTCAAAGACGATGTCGGCGAAGTGAAGACCGGCTTCGAGTGCGGTATCGGCCTGCAGGGCTACAACGACCTGAAGGTCGGCGACGTCATCGAAGTGTTCCACATGGAGCGCGTGGCGCAGGCGGTGTAACTTGGCGCTGACCCACCGCGTCGAGCGCATTCAAGAACAGGTCCGCGAGGAAGTGAGCCAGATGCTGGCCACGGAAGTGCGGGATCCCGGCGTCGGCCTGGTCACGGTCACCCGTGCCAAGGTGACCGGCGACCTGTCGCTGGCGCGCATCTACTGGACCATCATCGGCGACGCCGCCGAGCGCAAGAAGACCATCAAGGCGCTCGAGCGCGCCACCGGCTTCGTCCGCCACCTGCTGGCCGAACGGCTGTCGCTGCGGCGCGTTCCCGAAGTGAAGTTCATCTACGACGAATCGGTCGCGGCCCAGTCGCGCATCGAGGAGATCATCCAGGAAATTCACGCCCAAGACGCGGCCCGCGCCGTGGACGCGCCGGCCCCGGCGGACGTCCCTGCCGACCCACCGGCCGGCGACGAGCCCAAGTAGACCAGGCCATGGCGAAACGCGCGACCGTCCGGCGCAGCCGTGACTATATGGTCTGGGTGGACTGTGAAATGACGGGACTCGATCCGTCACGCCACGTGATCGTCGAGATCGCCACCATCATCACCGACTTCGACCTCACCGTCATCGCCCGTGGACCGGAGCTCGCGATCCGGCAAAGTCCGGCGAAAATGCGGGCCATGGACCCGTGGCCGCGGCGCGTGCACAGCGCCAGCGGGCTGCTCGACCGCGTCGCCACCGAAGGAGTGAAGCTGGCCGAGGCCGAAGCGCAGACCCTGCGGTTCGTGCGCAAGTACTGCTACGCCCAAACCGCACCGCTGTGCGGCAATTCGGTCTGGCAGGACAAGCGCTTCCTGGCGCGTTACATGCCGGCCTTCCACAACTTCCTGCACTATCGCATCGTCGACGTCAGCACGGTGAAGCAACTGGTCTCGCGCTGGTGCCCGGACCGAAAGTTCGCCACCGCCAAGACCGAGACCCATCGCGCGCTCGCCGATCTCGAAGAGTCGATTGCCGAACTCGCCTCCTACAAGGCGATCTTCACGAAGTGACGCCGGGCCTCGCGTTTCCAGACGGCGTGCTGGTCGTTGACAAGCCGCCGGGTCCCACCTCGCACGATGTGGTGACGCTGGCGCGCCGCGCCCTGGGCGTGTCGCGCATTGGACATACCGGGACACTCGACCCCATGGCCACCGGCGTGCTGCCGCTCGTGATCGGCCGCGCCACGCGGCTGGCGCAGTTCCTGACCGCGAGCGACAAGGACTACGAAGCGACGGTCGCGTTCGGGCGCGCAACCAATACTTACGACGCGATGGGCACGGTGGTGACGGCCGCGGCGGAGCGGCCGAGCCGGTCGCAGGTCGAACGCGCGCTGGGCTCGTTCCGCGGCACCTTCGCGCAGACGCCGCCGGCGTTTTCGGCGAAGAACATCGACGGCGAGCGGTCGTACGAGATCGCGCGCAAGGCCAAGGACGGCGTGGTTGTGCTGCCGAAAGCGGTCACCGTGACCGTTCGCGAACTCGACCTGGTGTCGTTCGAGGGAGAGACCGCCGTGCTGCACATGCGGGTCACAGCCGGCTTCTACGTCCGCTCGCTGGCCCACGATCTGGGCGCTGCGCTCGGCATGGGGGCCGTGCTGGTGGGCCTGCGGCGAACGCGATCGGGCGAGTTCGGCCTCGACGCCGCCGTGCCGCTGGCCGAGGTCCTGAAGGCCGACCGGGAGGCCCTGGCCGCGCGCCTGCTGCCCTTCAGCGCCCTGTTGCCGGAATTGCCCATGGTGACACTGCGGGGCCCGGAGCAGCTGGTGAAGGTCAAGAACGGGGTGGAGATGGGTCCAGGGGACCTGGTGATGCCGGTCAGCCCCCTTCCGGACTTGGTCAGGCTGCTGGGGCAAGACGGCACGCTGGTCGCCCTGGCTAAACCCGGAAAACAACCGGGGTTTTTGCACGCTTCGATCGTGTTCTGAGGCCCTCCCCCTAAGCCCTTAGGCCCCTGAGCCCCAGGGCCCTTTCTGAGGTAACATACCGAGGTTACAGGCGATGCTGTTATCGCCACATACGGCGGCTTGGTAGACCCGCAATGGGCTACTCGGCTGTGCGTGGAGGTTACGACGTGGGAATGACGAAAGACAAGAAGTCTGCCATCATTGGCGACTTCAAGAAGCACGATACCGACACCGGCTCGCCCGAAGTTCAGGTCGCGATCCTGAGCGATCGCATCACCTACCTGACCGAACACTTCAAGACCCACGGGAAGGACCATCATTCCCGCCGCGGATTGCTCAAGCTCGTTGGCCAGCGCCGCCGCCTGCTCGATTACCTGAAGAGCAAGGACACGGCGCGCTACGCAGAGGTCATCAAGCGCCTCGGCATCCGCAAGTAACCGGGATCCGTCCCATTCATTTTCGCAGGTTGAGTTATGCACAAGCGTGATCTATCTCTCGGCTCGCAGACCCTGTCCATCGAGACAGGCCGCCTGGCGAAGCAGGCCGACGGCTCCGTGATCGTCCGAATGGGCGACACGATGGTCCTCGTGACGGCCTGCCACTCGTCCAGCCCCCGCGAGGGCATCGATTTTCTGCCCCTGACGGTCGACTATCGCGAATACACCTACGCCTCGGGCCGCATTCCCGGCGGCTTCTTCAAGCGCGAAGGCAAGGCCACCGAAAAGGAAACGCTGACCAGCCGCGTCATCGACCGGCCGATTCGGCCGTTGTTCCCGTCGGGCTGGGCCTACGAGACGCAGGTGATTGCGTTCGTGCTGTCAGCCGACACCGAGAACGACTCGGACGTGCTGGCCCTCACCGGCGCCGGCGCCGCGCTGGCGCTGTCGGAGATGCCGGTCGAGAAGACCGTGGCCGCGGTGCGCATCGGCCTGGTTGACGGCGAGTTCATCGTCAACCCGACCTACCCCCAGCGCAAGCTGAGCAAGCTCGACCTGGTGGTTGCCGGCACCGCCGACGGCATCGTGATGGTCGAAGCGGGCGCCAACGAAGTCTCGGAAGACGAGGCCATCCAGGCGCTCGAGACGGCGCACAACGCCATCAAGCAGCTGGTCGAGATGATCGACGGCCTCGCCAAGGACGCCGGCCGCAAGAAGCTGGCGAAGCCCGAAGTGAAGAGCGATGCGAAGCTGGCGGCCTACGTCGAATCGAAGGTCTACGGTCCGCTCAACGATGCCATGCGCATCAAGGGCAAGATCGAAAACTACGGCACGGTCGCGAAGCTCGAAAAGGACCTGGTCGCCACCCTGCCCGAGGAGTTCGCCGCGCTCAAGGGCGAAGCCAAGGCGCGGTTCCATGACCTGCAGGAAAAGGCGCTCCGCGACTCGATCCTGAACAAGGGCATCCGCCTGGATGGCCGCAAGTTCGACGAGATCCGCCAGATCACCATCGAGAACACCGTGCTGCCGCGCGTGCACGGCTCGTGCGTGTTCACCCGTGGCGAGACGCAGGCCCTGGTCACCGTGACCCTGGGCACCGCCGACGACCAGCAGAAGATCGAAATGGTCGACGGCGAGACCTGGAAGCGCTTCATGCTGCACTACAACTTCCCGCCCTTCTCGGTCGGTGAAGTCAAGCCGATGCGCGGCCCCGGCCGGCGTGAAATCGGCCACGGCGCGCTCGCCGAGCGCGCGCTGGCGCCGATGATGCCGACCGAAGCCGAGTTCGCCTACACCGTCCGCGTCGTCTCCGACATTCTCGAGTCCAATGGCAGCTCGTCGATGGCCTCGGTGTGCGGCGGCTCGATGGCAATGATGGACGCGGGCGTGCCGATCAAGTCGGCGGTGGCCGGCGTGGCGATGGGCCTGATCATGGACGAGGCCACCGGCAAGTACGCGGTGCTGAGCGACATTGCCGGCGCCGAAGACCACTACGGCGACATGGACTTCAAGGTCACCGGCACCGCCGCCGGCATCACCGCGCTGCAGATGGACATCAAGGTCACGGGCATTTCGTCCGACGTCATGCGCGCGGCGCTGACCCAGGCGAAGGCCGGCCGCCTGCACATCCTCGGCATCATGAACGAGGCGCTGTCGGGCACGCGCGAGAAGATGTCGGCCTATGCGCCGCGCATCATCACCATCAAGATCCCGGTCGACAAGATCCGCGACGTCATCGGCCCCGGCGGCAAGATGATCCGCAGCATCATCGAGAAGACCGGCGTCAAGATCGACGTCGAGGACAACGGCCAGGTCAACGTCGCCTCGGCGGATGAAGCGGCGGCCGCCAAGGCCATCGGCATGATCCAGGAGCTGACGCGGACCGCAGAGCTCGACAAGACCTACCTCGGCAAGGTGCAGCGCATCACCGACTTCGGTGCGTTCATCGAGATCATGCCGGGCACCGACGGCCTCCTGCACGTCTCGGAAATCGCGCACTACCGCGTCAAGGACGTGCGCGACGAGCTGAAGGAAGGCCAGCAGGTCCTCGTCAAGGTGATCAACATCGACCCGACCGGCAAGATCCGCCTGTCGCGCAAGGCGTTGATTACGCCGGAAGAGGGCGGCACGCCGCCGGCCGGCAACGGTGGCGGCGCCGAGGGTGGCGCACCCGCCGCGCCCGAGGGCGACCGTCCGCCCCGCGACCGTGGCCCGCGCCGCGATCGCGGCCCGCGTTAGAGTCGGATTTGACGTTCGGAGAGCCGGGGCTGCAGCCCCGGCTTTTCTTTGTACGCCGTCGTCGTACAATCAGCCATGCGCTTGCTGCTCGCGGTCCTGGCCCTCTCGACCGCCCTCGTCCCGGCGCAAGAACAGGCGCCAAATCGGCGTGAGTTCACCATCGTCGCGAAGGACCACGTCTTCACGCCCAACAAGCTGGAAGTCTCGCAGGACGACCTGGTCAAGATCACGCTGAAGAGCGAGGACCGCCCCACCAGCTTCGCCATCGACGCCTACCGCATCGCCAAGCGCGCCGGCGGCGGCCTGTCGACAACGTTCGAGTTCCGCGCCGACCAGGCGGGCACCTTCACGTTCTACTGCAACCTGACCGCGGATCCAGGGTGCGCGGACATGAAGGGCACCCTGGTGGTGAAAGCAAAGTAGTTACTTCCGTGGAAACTTGTCGGGATTGTCGGTGAAGAGCGCGTCCACGCCGAGCGTGTAGAGATAGTGCGACATCTCGGCGGTCACGTCCGGGAACGAACCGGTATCGGATGATCGGAAGGTGTAGGGCGTGACCGTCATTCCCTCGGCGTGCGCCCACTTCACGAAGTCTGGATTCTTCAGCACGATCTGCTTCGCCGGCCCAAAGCCTTGCACGATGCCCTTCCAGGCCTTGACCTGCGCCGCGGTCTGGAACCCCTCGGCATTGCCGACCAGCAGGGCCACCGGCACCCCGATCTTGATTTCGGCCAGCCGCCGCGCACTGCCCTGCCCGAACGTCTGCAGGATGACCGGCGTCTTCGGGTCGGCCTTGGGCCCGCGCAGGCCATGCTTGTCGAGCGCGGCCGCCACCAACTCTTCGAACTTCACGTCACGGCCGGCGTAGATCTCCGGGGTCTTCAGCTCCGGGAAGATGCCGGCCTTGCCTCGGATCACCGCAATCGCCTCGTCGAACGTCGGGACCGTCTCACCGGCGAACTTCTTGTCGAACCACGACCCCGCATCCAGGGTCTTGATCTCGGCCAGCGTGAAGTCGTTGGCGAGCCAGGCTTTTCGGGTCTTGCCTTCGATGGTGTAGGTGCTGACCCGCCCGGGGAACTTCTCCTCGACGTTGGTGGTGCGCTCGAGGCTGGCGTCGTGCAGACAGATCAGCACACCATCTTTGGTGACAGCCAGGTCCTGCTCGACGTAGTCGGCGCCCTGCTCAATGGCCAGGCGGTAGGCGGCCAGCGTGTGCTCGGGGGCATACGCCGACGCGCCCCGGTGCGCGACGACGGTCTTCGTCGTATACTGCGCCGACCCGTCACTGGACATCGCCAATACCAAAGCCCAGGTCCCAAGCCCCAAGCCCCAAGCCCTCAGTTTACGCAACATTCTGATCTCCTCGAGCAAACGCCCGCGCCGCCTCGATGCGCTCGCGGATGGGCGGGTGCGAATAGAAGATCCACCGCACCAGGGCGGATGGATACTCCTCTGCCAGATTCTGCTGCGACAGCCGCTTCATCGCCGTGACGAACGCGTCAACATTGCGTGTCGTGTCGAGGGCATAACGGTCGGCCGCCCGCTCCTGGGCCCGCGACAGGGCGTTGACGAGCGGCAGCATCAGGAACGACCAGGCGCCGGCCACGAGCATCAGCAGCGGCAGCGCCGCCGGATCCGACAGGCCGCGAAACCCGGCCGGGTCGGCCACCCGCCGCAAGACCAGGTCGGCGACGAAGAAGCCGCCGAACAGCAACAACGCCTGGACGGCGATGCCCCGCCACAGGTCGCGGTGCACGTGGTGCGCCAGCTCGTGAGCAAGAACGACCTCGATCTCATCCTCGGAATAGTCCGCCAGCAGCGTGTCGGACACGAGGATCCGGCGCGTCCGCCCCATGCCGGCCAGCGCCGCGTTGGCTTTCCTCGTGTGGCCGCTGAGCACCCACTCGAACACGCCGACCACATCGGTGCGAGCCTTGTGGGCAAGCGCCAGCAGTCGCGCCGCGAGCGCGGGCCGCTCGAGCGGCTTGAACGTGTAAAACATCGGCAGCAACACGACCGGCGCAAGCCGCGCCAGCACCACGACCCCAGCCACGAACACCCCTGCCGACATCCACCACCAGTGCTCCGGCCAGTTGCGCAAGGTGGCAAATACGACCGACGCGCCAAGCACAGCTACTCCGGTGCCGAGCAGCACGCCCTTGCCCTGATCCGACAGCCAGTGGCCCGTGGACTGCGTGGACAAGCCGTACTCGTGCTCGAGCCGGTACTCCTGGTAGAAGGCAAACGGCAACTCGACCAACTGCAGGATCAGCATCACCAGGACGGTGAGCAGGATCACCATCACCGCATCGTTCAGGTTTTCGGGGAGCCACTGGGAGATGGCGGCGGCAAGTTCGCGCAGGCGGTGGCTGCCACCCGACACCGTAAGCCCGAGCAGCACCACGCCGGCCGCCGCCGACCCCAGGAGGTCGGCGCGTCGTCGCAAGCGGTGATAGCGGGTGGACTTGTCTTCGTTCACGGAGCCGCAGCCAGTGTAACTCTGGCTGCGGGTTTTGGCTTGGGGCTTGGGGCCAGGGTGGTTAGGTCGTGGGGACGCCCGACCGCAAGATGCGGACGCCGCCGTTCACCGTGCTGACAGTCACCTTGGCACCGCCGCCGTTCAGGGTGCCCTCGAGGCGGCGCTTCGACTCGAACGAGCTCGACTGCGCCTGCTTCTCGACCGTCAGATCGGTGACCGAGACGCCGCCGTTCACGGCACGGGCGGAAATGGTCGCCTTGCTGTCGGCCGTCAGGCCCAGCTCGACGCCGCCGTTCACGGTTTCGACCTCGACCGAGGCGCTTGAATCAAGCGGCCGGTTGAACTCGATTTCGATGCCGCCGTTGACCGAAGAGGCGTTGAGCGTCTGGGTCCCCACGTCCTTGCCGCGCACGCCGCCGTTGGTGGTCTTGGCATGCACCTCACCCTGCAGCCCGGTAATCCGGACGCCACCGTTCACCGTGCGCAGATCGACGACCACGCCGTTCGGCACCTTGATGGTCCACTCGATTTCGTGACCGCCAAAGCCGCTCATGCGCGGGGGGCGCGACTCGACCCTGACCCGGTCGCCGCTCACTTCTTCGCGAATCTCGAGCTTGGCCAGGTTCTCCTTGGCCACCTCGTCTGAGGAGCCCTTGGCGGTGCGGCGGCCCTCGACGGTCACCTTGCCGTCGGTGGCCGGCTCGGCGGTAATCCGGCCGTTGACGTTGATGAGTTCCAGGCGTCCGTTGTCGGACAGGGTATAGGTCCTGGTCCAGGTGTCCTGGGCCTTCCCGCCCGAAATATCGAGGGAAAAGTCGCCGTTCGCGCTGGTCTTGATGTCGCAGGCGGCAACGCTGAGACCCGCCGTCGCGATGAGGGCAATGAGGGCGATCTTGGTGCGCATGACAGTTAATACGAAGGCCGGGCGGCAAGGGTTCGCCAGGGTCAAGGCTCCCGACCCCGTGGCTAGGCCTGGCCGAGTGTAAACACCAGGCCGGCCAGGTAATAGACCATGAGGGGAAGCAGCGCGATGAAGAACAGGTTCAACCACAGGCCGGCGTGCGCCATCTGCGGAATGGTCAGCGCGCCGGTGCCGTAGACGATCGCGTTTGGCGGGGTCGCCACCGGCAGCATGAACGCGCAACTGGCCGCCAGCGCCGTGGGAATGGCCAGCAGCAGCGGGTCGGCGCCGATGCCGACCGCGAGTGAACCCACGACGGGCAGGAACGCAGCGGCGGTGGCGGTGTTGCTGGTCAGCTCGGTGAGAAAGATCACCACGGTGGTGACCGCGAGGATCACCACGAACACCGGCCAGCCACCGAGCGCGGACAACTCGCCACCGATCCAGCCGGCCAGGCCGGTCTGCTGGATGGCGGCAGCCAGCGACAGTCCCCCGCCAAACAGGATCAGCACCGACCACGGCAAGCGCTCGGCGTCGGTCCAGGTCAGCGCCGCGCGCAACGGCCGCCAGGTCAGCGGCACCATGAACAGTAGCAGCCCGCCCGCGATGGCAATACCGGTATCGGTCACGGCCGGGGCGTACGGCTCGACCAGCGGCCGAGCCACCCACGCCGTCGCCGTGAGCACGGTGATCGTACCGACGGTCCATTCGGCCCTCGATACCGGCCCCAGCGCCCGCCGTGCATTGCGCAACATCTCCGCTCCCCCGGCAACCGGCTCCGATCCCACGGGAAACAGCCACCGCGTCAGCAGGACCCAGGTGAACGGCAGCGCGACCAGCACGATCGGCACCGCGAGCACCATCCATTGGAGGAAGCCGATCTCCACACCGTAGGTCGTGGCCATAAAACCGGCCAGCAACGCATTGGGCGGCGTGCCGATCAGCGTGCCCAGGCCGCCGATGCTGGCGGCGTAAGCGATGCCGAGTAACAGTGACACCTCGAATGCGCCTCCCCGCGCGCCGCCCGACCGGTCGCCGCCGTCGCGCGCCAGGGTCAGGACCGAGGTCGCCATCGGCAACATCATCACGACCGTCGCCGAGTTGCTCACCCACATGCTGATGAAGGCCGTCGCGATCATGAAGCCGAGGATGAGATCGGCTGGCCGCGTGCCCACGACGGACAGGACGCCAAGGGCCAGGCGGCGATGCAACCCGCAGCTCTCGAGCGCCATGGCGATCAGGAAGCCGCCCAGGAAGAGAAAGATCACCGGGTTGGCGTACGGCGCCGTGGCGGCGGCGACGTCGGCAATCCCCAGCGCCGGCAGCAGGACAATCGGCAGCAGAGCCGTGGCCGCGATCGGGAGGGCTTCGGTCACCCACCACACCGCCATCAGCACGCCGGCGGCGGCGGTTCGCCAGGCGAGCAGCGTCATGCCGTCGGGCGGCGCCGTGAGCAACATCGCCGCGCACAGCAGCGGGCCGCCGACGAGGCCGAGGTGCGCGCGAGTCGCCATCATTGCGCCACCGACAATAACACCGTCCGCACGACGACGCGCCTAGCTGCCAACCGCGACGCGCTCGATGCGCACTCCCCACGTGCGGGAGATGACCAGGTAGATCGCGGCGCTGGCGACCAGGGCCACCGCCGTGACCACGTAGCTGGCGGTGAAGCCGGCGGCCACGAACGCCACCAGGCTCACTGCGGCGTTGAGCAGCGCGTACGGCATCTGGGTGGTGACGTGATCCATGAGATCGCAGCCGGCGCCGGTCGCGCAGAGGACGGTCGAGTCTGAGATCGGCGAGACATGATCGCCGAAGATGCCGCCGGCGATCACCGCACCGACGGTCACGGCTTCGGCGGCGCCAATGGCCTGTGCGGCGGGCACGACCAGGGGCAGCATGATGGCAAAGGTGCCCCACGAGGTGCCGGTCGCAAACGAGACGACCGCGCCCACCACGAAGACAATGGCCGGCAGCAATCCCGGCGCGACCACCCCCTGGGCAATCTCGACGAGGTAAGTGGCGGTGCCGAGATTGCGGTTGACCATGCCGATGGTCCAGGCGAGAAGCAGGATCACCGCGACCAGCGTCATGCGTTGCAGGCCATCGGTGTACACGCTGAAGGCGTCGCGAAGGCCGCGCGTGCGCAGCCACACCATGAGGCCGATCAGCACCACCGCGGCAAACAGGTAGCCGGCACTCAAGGCCGCACGGAAGGTGCCGCCTGGCACCGGTTGCCACGGGAACCCCAGTGGATTGAGCAACAGCTGGATCGTGCCGAACAGCACCACCAGCGGCAGCCACACCAGCACCGGCCGGGCGTTGCCGGCCATCGCGGGAGCGGGGGGACGCAGGGGTCTTGACGTCGGCCAGTAGACCGCACCGCCGGCCGCACGCTGCTCCGCCTTGGCCATGCGCGAGAACTCCCACCCCCAGACCGCCACCACCGGCACCAGCGCCACCGTCACGATGGGATAGAAGGCAAACGGCAGCGACCGGATCAACATGGTCCAGTCACCGCCGGTCGCGGCCGCGTCGCCATACTCCTTGGCGAGCAGGCTCATGATGTAGACGCCCCAGCCGGTGATGGGCACCAGCACGGCGACCGGCGACGAGGTGCAGTCGAGAATCCACGCCAGCTTCTCGCGCGACACGCGCAGGCGATCGACCAGGGGCTCGACGATCGGGCCGACGATCAGCGGCGTGCCAAGATCCGAGAAGAAAATGGCGCAGCCGCCGGCCCAGGCCGCCAGCTGGACGCGGGCCCGCGAGTGGACGGCCCGCACCGCCAGGGCGGCCAGCGCCGAGGCGCCGCCCGACTGCTCCATCAAGGCCACGAAGCCGCCGATGAACGCCAGCAGCACCAGCACGCCGCCGTTGTACGAGTCGGTGAGCTGCGGCACGAGGTAGCCAGAAACCATCGTCGTCGCCGCGGTCAGCGGATGACCGCCAACCAGCAGGAGCACACCCGAGAACGCCCCGATGAACAGGGCCGTGACGACCTGGCGCGTCCACAGCGCCAGCCCGATCGTGAGGACGACGGGAATGAGTGAAATGGGGCCGTAGTTTTCCATCAGCGCGTGACATTCGTGTGTATCACAGTCCGCGCGCCGAGGGTCGATCTAACGCGTTTGGCCCTTGGTCAGCGCGCCCCTTCCCGGAACGTGGCGTTCGGCACGTACATCGTCAGCGCGACGCCGGCCCATGCGCCATCGCCACTCGGGCTGCCGGCGGCATCGCCGCTGAGCGGCATGACGGCCGTCGAGGCCGTCTGGCGGCGGAACCGGCTGAGCACATAGTCGAGCACGCGTTGCGCGCGATCCAGTGACACCAGATAGGCGTCCTCGTCGTCGGCGGCGTAGCCCTCGACGACCAGCGGGCTGTTACGCGGGTACTGCATGAGCTGCGCCATGGCCGCGTCGAGCCGGCGCCGGCCATCGTCGGTCAACACCTCGCGGCCATCGGCGGCGCGCGCGAAGATTACGGCGCCGTCGATCCAGATCCGCACGGCGGTGTGGTTCCGCTCCAACAGGCCCTGCTGGTACGCCTCCCGGGAGATCGAATCGAGATCGAAGTAGCCACGCTCGCGGAAGAACCCCCGGAACAGCACGTTGCGCTTCAGCGCCTCGGCGCCTTCCGCCAGGTCGAACGTCACCCCCTCGATGCCGGCCAGCGTGTTGCGAATCGACTGGGTCAACTGCGGCCCCATGCCGCCGGGACCCGAGAACGCCAGCACCGCGTCGCGGGTCGGTTCGGCGGTTTCCCGCACCGTCCGCGCGGTCTGCTCGGCGTCGCGCGTGGCGCCGGCGATGCGGTCGTAGACCGTGGTGTCGGTGAAGAGCTTCCCGACCGTGCCCTCGCCCTCTTTGACGCCCGCGAGCAGGCCACGCACATCGCCGACCGTCTCATCGACGGTCCTGGTCACCTCGCCGGTCGACTCCATGAACTCGCGGCTGACCAGCCGGAACGTGTCGCGGCCCTCCTTGATGAGATCGGCGCACTCGATGGGATCCACGCCGACCAGCAGGTCATCGGGTCCGATCACGCGCGCCTCGTCGGTGCCCATGCCAATCTGCACGAACGCGTTGCGGACAATGCCGTCGGTCTGGATGGTGGCGACCGAGTCAGTGCGGACCAGCGCGTGCAGGTCTTCGCGAACTCGCAAGCGGACGAGGAAGCGCTCCGACGGCCGCGCCGGCGTCTGGATCTCCAGCACCTCGCCGGCCGTGAGGCCCGCCAGCCCACCGGCGTGCCGACCACCAGCGGCAGTGCTTGGGCCCGCGGCGGGTCGGCACCGACCCTGAGGCTGGAAACAACTCACGTCACGCCGGGCACGGCGCTGGCGAGGGCGACCGCGCGCGCCACCTCGGCCTCACGCCGCACCAGACCCGACAACTGGACGGCGCCCCCGCTCACCCGGACGCTGATGAACCGCGCACCGATCTCGGGATCGTTGACGAGGGCGGTCATCACCAGGCCAGTCGTGCGCGCGGATTCAACTTCGAGCGTGGACACGGCCGCCGCGCTGCAGGCCCCGAGCGGAATGAGGGCGAGCAAGCTCAGCAGCGCAAGGTACCCACGCGGACTACTCCGTCCCCCGACCTCCCAGAATGCCAAACAGATCCTCCCACGCGTCTGAAGTGGCCCATCCACTACTGTTGATGAGCTTCATGGTCGCTTCGGTGGGTTTTGTTGCGAGAGCCGTGCCAGAGGTGGTGCGGTGGTGCGGTGAGAACTCGACGCAAGGTCGAGGCAGCCGAAATAGGTGGCGGCGGCACCCCGAAGGGGCCGCCGCTACCACGCGTCAGTTGAGCTGGATCGAGATCAACTTCGACACGCCCGGCTCTTCCATGGTCACGCCGTAGAGCCGATCGGCAATCTCCATGGTCTTGCGGCTGTGCGTGATGATGATGAACTGGGTCTTGTCCATCATCGACCGCAACATGTCGATGAACCGCCCGATGTTGGCGTCGTCCAGCGGCGCGTCGATTTCGTCGAGCAGGCAGAACGGGCTCGGCTTGTAGCGGAAAATTGCGAACATCAGCGCGATCGCGGTCAGCGCCTTCTCGCCGCCCGAGAGCAGCATGACGCTCTGCAGCCGCTTGCCCGGGGGTGACGCGATGATGTCGATGCCGCTCTCGAGCGGATCGTTCTCGTCGAGCAGCGTGATACCGGCCTTGCCGCCTCCGAACAGCGTGGCAAAGGTCACCTGGAAATTTTCGTTGATGGCGCTGAACGCCTCACGGAAGCGGGCGTGCGTGGTCTCGTCGATCTTGCTGATCGCCTCGTTGGTCTGGGCGATCGAGTCGATCAGGTCCTGGCGCTGCGTCGAGAGGAACAGGTGACGTTCCTCGAGCTCCTTCGACTGCTCGATGGCCATCATGTTGACGGGCCCCATGCGGTCGATCTTGTCGCGCAGTTCGGCAATCGCTTCTTCAGCCGTCATCCGGACCGGCATGGCTTCTTCGACCGGCGCGCCCTGATTCTCGGCCTCCGGGGTCACCGCGGCGAGCACGGCGGCAGCTTCGTCCTCTTCGTCCGGTTCGGCGGCCTCAGCGGCGCGAATCGCGCGCACGTCGGGTTCGATCTGCCCCGCCGCCTCCATCTCGGCCACCTGGTCGCGAATTTCGTCGAGGGTGGCGTTGACGGTGTCCATGGACTGCTGCGCCAGGTGCGTCAGGTCCGACTCGGCGGTGGCGCGCTGCACGTCCACTTCGGCGGCGAGCGCGCGCAGGGCGTCCACGGCGCGCCTGGCGTCGCGGATTACCTCTTCCTGTTTCTCGGCCGACTGCTTGATCGTCAGCGCCAACTCGTCGGCGACGATCATTTCCTCGCGCAGGCCCTGGAGCCGGCCGACGTCGTCGTCCATCAGCCGCTGGCCATCGGCAATGGCATTGATCAACCGCTCGCGCTGCTCGCGCA
>JBEGVQ010000160.1:0-3059 GCA_041178345.1 Acidobacteriota bacterium
TACCGCATTGCCGTGAAGGGCCTGGGCCAAAGCGATCCGCACGATGCGCGCATCCTGAAAGCGTTCGCGCTCGGCCTGGCCGTGGCGACGCGCGGCATGGATCACCTGCGCAACCGCGCCACGCTCGAAATCAACGCCCGCATCAACGACAACCCGGCGTTCAAGTCGGAGCTGTACGGCGGCTCCGTGAGCGCCGAGCCCAACAGCTACGTGGACAAGGAACGCGCCGTGCGCGCGTGCGAGAACATCTACGCGGTCGGCGATTCCGTCGGCATGTGCCGGTTCACGACCAAGCTGTTCAACAGCCCGTCGCTGCCGGGCATTGAGGAGTTCCGGGAGCAGCTCGCCAACGTCACCGGCCTGGTGTTTACGGACGAAGCGCTCGAGCAGTGTGGCCTGAACGTGATGGGCGTGGAGCGGCTGATTAATCATCGCCTCGGCATGCGCCGCAAAGATGACACGCTGCCCGATCGCTGGTTCGACGAGCCGAACCCCGGCGGCCCTTACCAGGGCGAGCAGATCGATCGCCAGGAGTTCGACGCCATGCTGTCGCGCTTCTACGCGATCTCGCGCCTGACCAGCGAGGGCGCGCCCGAGGAGGCGTGGCGCAAGGAATTGGTGGGCGCCCTTGGTGGTGACCGTTAACTTCCCGGCGGCGCTGCAGCCGATTGCCGGCGGCGCGTCGCTCGCGGTGCGTGAGGACGTGTCCACGGTGGGGCAGTTGCTGCAGGCGCTCGAGCGACTGGCACCCGGCCTCGGCGAGCAACTGGACGATCCGCTCTATAACTTTGCCGTGAACGACGAGTTGCTGCTGCATGCCGTTGACCAGAGGCCTATTGCCGATGGCGACGTGGTCGAGGTCATTCCCACCATGGCGGGCGGCTGACAGGAGTTGAAACGATGGCGCTGGGGTGCTGGGGTGCTGGGGTGCTGAGGTGCCTGGCTGCGTGGCTGCTGGCGACGGGGGCCGTGTGCGCATCGCCGGCCGCCCTGCCGGCGCAAGCCACCAGGGACGGCGATCGCGTCATGGCCGCCGTGCGCGCGGCGCTCGGGCCGGCGCTGCCGTATCCCGACACCGACGACACCGGCGCGGTGCCGGCCACCAACTCCCCGGTCCCGTTGTGGATGGTGCGTCCGCTGCAGCCTGGCGAGCGCAGCATCGAGGTGTTGGCCAACCCGCTCAACGAGGTCAACCAGGCGCGGGCCGCGCGGGCCATGGCCCAGATCGGCGTCGCCGTCGAGGCCGCGCAGCGGCGCGCCGAACGGCAGTACGAGCACGCCGTGGCGGAAGCGAAGCGGACTGGCCGCTCGCAGGACGTGGACGGCGTGAGCCTCTCCGACGAGGGCGTGGCCGGCGCCCGCATCGACGCCGAGGCCCACGTCACCATCGACGTTGAGTTCAACCAGCCCGTCTATGCGTTCGGCATCGAATCGGGGGTCGCGCCGGCGCCGTCGCGCGAGGTGGCGATTGCCGGTGCGGTGGCGGTGATCACGACGCCATCGAACGTGTTTCGGACCAAGGGCGTGGAACGAACCGAGGACAAGTACTGCGCGGCGGAGGCCCTGGTCTATTTCGGCGCGGTGTCGGCGCCAGAGATTCGCGAGCGGTCAGAGCACGCCTACCAGGTCACGGCCGCGGCGGTTCCGGGCAGCGCCGCGCAATCTTTGATCATGCGGTTGCGCGGCAACGAGACCCTGATCGGCGAGATCCTTGGCAAAACCGACTGGACGCCGGTCCTGGCACTGCTGAAGTAGAGTCCGGCTTTAGCCGGACCCTCCCCTTACGACTTCGGGTTATCGGGCGCGGCGAGGTAACTTCGGCGCGCCCGAACCGTCATGCCGGGCCGGTTCACCTTCACCTCGAGCTTGTGGATCTTGCCGTCGAGGTTCACCGGCGCAAAGCCGATCAAGTACTGGCTCCGCAGCTCTTGCGCCACGCGCGTGAACGTCGGCGCCAGGTCGGCCGTCTTGATTAGTTCGAAGTAACCACCGCCAGTTTCGTCGGCAATCTTCCGTAAGTCGCGCGACGGCCGGGTCTTGGTGACGCGCATCCCGTTGAAGTACTCCGACTCCAGTCCAATCGCATAGACCATCACTTCTTCGTCGCGGGCCTGCTCCATCACGCTCTTGAAGCTGGCGCGGCTGGCGGTGTCTTCGCCGTCGGTGAACACCAGCACGACCCGCCGGCCGTCGATGCCCGTGAGCGCGTCAAGGCTGGCGGCAATGCCGTCGTTCAGGCGCGTGGGGTTGCCGAAGTAGAGATCGTTGAGCGCGCCGATCAGCTCGTCGCGATCGTTGGTGAAGGTGCCGCTCAGCTGGATCTTGTCGTTGAACGCGCCGACCTGCGCGCGATCCACCGGCATCAACCGCAGCAGGAACTGTTCGGCGGCGCGGTTGAGCAGTTTCAGGTTGGCGGTCATGCTGGCGCTGGTGTCGAGCATGACGACCGCCGTGAAGGCCTGCGACTCGTTCGAGAACAGCGAGACCTCGACGGGCTTGCCGTTGTCGGCAATGGAGAAGTCGGTGCGCTCGAGGTCGGGCACCAGGCGGCCGGTCGCGTCCACGACGGTGGCGTAAATGGGCACGGTGCGAACCGACGACTTGAAAATCGGCTGATCTTGCGCCGACGTCGCCAGCACAGCGGTTCCCGCCAGCAGGATGCCGGCGCACACGATCGAGGTCAACCTGTTCATGACACCACAACTTTAACAAAGGTCGTGCCCTGGCCGCCTACACTAAAGGCAGCCCATGCCTGCCATGTTTCCCGGCCTGTGCGGCCACTGCGCCCACGCCCGCCTCGTCGATAGTGGCCGGTCCACCTTCTACCTGTGCCAGCGCGCCCAGACCGATCCACGGTTCAACAGGTACCCCATCCTGCCGGTGATGGCGTGCCCAGGCTACGAGCCGCCGCCCCCCGGACCCGATGATAAGCTGACCGGATGACGTTTTCAGGATTCCTCCGACACGCGGCCATGGCGAGCCTGGCCGTCCTGACGGTGACCGCCTGCTCCGAGTCGTCGAGCGCGGCGGGACAAGCGTTGCCGGCCCCCTCGGCCAAC
>JBEGVQ010000161.1:0-5002 GCA_041178345.1 Acidobacteriota bacterium
GAGATTGCCGTCGCGGAGCCGGTAGATCCGGCTGTCGCCGACGCTGGCCAGGGCCAAGCGGTCGCCGCTCACCAGGGCCGCTACCACGGTGGTGCCCATGCCGCTCAACTCGGCGTGGCGCGAACCCTCGGCGTAGACCTTGCGGTTGGCCAGCCGGACCGCCGTCGTCAGCCGGTTGATGTCGAGCGACTGGGCCACCTCGATGCCAAACGGCCAGGTGACGTCGGCTCCGGCGGCGCTGTCGGCAATGAACTGGTGGATCGCCTCGACGGCCAGCTGGGAGGCGACCTCGCCGGCATTGTGCCCGCCCATGCCGTCGGCGACCACAAACAGGCCGAGATCCGGCCACCAGCCAAAGTGGTCCTGATTCATCTTGCGCGGACCGGTATCGGTCCGGCTACCTACGGTCAACTCCATATCGGTGTCCGGATTATGCCCTGTGGATACCTTGTATACTCGGGGCCGTGGCTAATGCAGCGCTGCAGCCAGTCATCGCCCGCGCCACCACCGCGCTCGAGCGCGGGCAGGCGGCGGGGACCATCGACCTGCTTGCACCCTTGCTGCACACACCGTCGGCGCTGACCCGAGACGACGAGCTGGCGGTCCGGGTCATGTTGGCTGAATCGTACCTCTTGCAGGGGGATCTTGCACAGGCCGGAACGGTGCTGGGCCGCTCGCCCGACACAACTCGCGAGAGCCTGCCCCAGGTCCTCCATTCCAACCTCTGGCGCCTGCATGGCCGCGTCGCGTTTGCCCGTGGCGAGCAGTCCCGCGCCATTGCCCTGCACAATCGCGCGCTCAAGCAGGCCGAGATGGCCCACGATTCGCGTGCCATTGGCCTGGCGCACTTCTACCTCGGCCAGTGTTACCGCCAGGTCGGCGACATGGCGATCGTGCGCGAGCACATTGCCGAAGCCGCGGCCGCCCTCCATGCCGCCGGTGACCGGCGGCACCTCGCGATGGTCCACTCGCTGTCGGCCGTGATGCTGGCGCAGACCGGGCGATATGAGGAGGCCAACGCCGCCCTTCGCCAGGCCGAGCGCATGGCGTCGCTGCTCCAGGCCGACGATGTGCTGGCGACGGTGTATGGCAACCAGGCCAACGTCGCGTTGATTCGGCACCGCTACGAACAGGCCCTGGCGCTGGCCGAGCGCGCCGTCAAGCTGCACGAAGGCCTGGGCCAGGGCCCCGGCCTGTCGGTCGCCCTCGCGACGCTCGGGCAAATCTGCGTGCGGGTCGGCAACCTGGACCGGGCCGACACCGTGCTGCACCGCGCGCTGGACGTGCGGAGCGCCATGCAGTTCCACGAAACGACCGGCGCGGTGTACGACACGCTCGCGCAAATGTCGCTCATGCGCGGCGACTACGAGAACGCGGCGGAGTGTCTGCGCCGCGCGGCCGAGGCGTACGGCGCGTACGGCCGCAACACCAGCCGGTGGTACGAATGGTCGCTCCGGGTGATCACCGCGCGGCTCGCCACCCGCCGCGGCCAGCCGGACGAAGCGCTGGCCATCGCGGATGAAATTGCCAAGTCCACCAACGCCCCGCCCGCCGAGACCATCGAGGCCGAGCTGATCGCCGCCGAAGCACTGCTGTCCGCGGGGCGCGTCGACGAGGCCGAACACCGCCTCACGCAGGTGCAATCGCGGCTCGACCCGCGCACGACACCGGGCGCGTGGGGCGAGTTCCTGCGGCTGCGCGGCGACCTGCGCGCGCGGCAGACACGCAGGACCGAGGCGTACCACGACATCGCGCAGAGTTCGAGCCTGTTCGAACTGGTCGGCGAGCGCTACCAGGCAGCGGTCAGCCAGATGGCGCTGGCCCGGCTTGCCTCAAAGGCCGGGGCGCGTTCGACCGCGGACCGGCATTACCAACACGCCGCGGAGGTGTTTCGCGCCCTGGGCGCCACCCGCGACCTCGAGCAGGTGCAATCGGAGATGGCGGCGGCCCAGCCACCCGGCACCGGCGAGTACGTGGGCTCGCCCGCCGACGCCGACGATGCCCTGGTGCGGCGGTTGGTGGATGCGGCCGTGCTGCCGGACCTGTTGGCGCGCGAACTGGCGGCGACCCTGCTCGAAGCGGTCACCGCCGACCTCACCGTCGTCTACACGGCGCTGCCCGGCGGCGACGTCCGCGTCGTGGCCTTCGCGGGCGGGGATGCCGACGCGGCGGCGGCCACGGCCAAGCTGGCCACGCAAGGCGCCGCGTACGGCGGCGGCAGCTTGATTATCGAGGCGATTGGGCGCGAACCCGACGGCCCGCGCCAGGTGGCGATTGCCGTGCCGCGCACGCTGGGCCATCCGCTGCACCGCCGTATCCGGATGATGGCGGCGGTCGCCCGCCAGGGCTTCGACCTGTGCGGCGTGCGCGACCGGCCGACCTCGCCGGTGGACCCGACCAGCGAACGGCCACTCGAACCGCTGCTGCCGGGGTTCCTCTGCGCGAGTGCGGCCATGCATCGAGTGGTGGACCAGATCCAGCGGCTGCAGGGCAACGACCTCACGGTGCTCATCACCGGCGAGAGCGGCACCGGCAAGGAACTGGTGGCGCGGGCCATTCACGTGGGCTCGTCGCGCAACGCCGCCACCTTCCTGCCGTACAACTGTACGACCACGACCCGCGAACTGGCCGACAGCCAGTTGTTCGGGCATCGCCGTGGCTCGTTCACCGGCGCGGTGTCGGACCAACCCGGCCTGATTCGCACCGCGACCGGCGGCACCCTGTTCCTCGATGAGGTGGGTGACTTGCCGCTCGACGTGCAGCCGAAGCTGCTGCGCTTTCTGGAGCAGGGCGAAATCATGCCGGTGGGCGAAAACCGGCCGCAGCCCGTGGACGTGCGGGTGATCACCGCGACCAACGCGGACCTCGAACAGCGCGTGGCCGAAGGCAAGTTCCGTGAAGACCTCTATTATCGGCTGAGCGTGATTCGCATTCACGTGCCGCCGCTGCGCCAGCGCCGTGAGGAGATTCCGCACCTGACCACGTTCTTCCTGCGCGAGGCGTCGGATCGCCTGGGCAAGCCCGACATGCAGTTGAGCGCCGAGGTCCTCGACCTGTTCGCCCAGTATTTCTGGCCCGGCAACGTGCGCCAGTTGCGCAACGAGATCCAGCGCGCGGTCGCCATGGCCCCCGCCGGCGGCACGATCGGTCCGGAGCATCTGTCGGCCGACCTGACCGCGGCCGCGGCTCCTGCCTCGTCCGCGTCGACCGGCGGCAGGGTCTCGCTGCGAGGCGGCCAGACCCTGGCCTCGGTCGTCGATGAGATCGAGCGTGACTTGATCCGCGAGATGATGACCCGGCATCGCGGCAACATCTCGGAGACGGCCCGCGCCCTCGGTCTCACCCGCCGTGGCCTTTACCTGAAACTGCGCCGCCTCGGCATCGAGGGCGGCCCGGAAGTGAATACCAAGTAGCCAGTCCGTACGGTTGGCGGATACTTGCTAACCATCCCATGCCTCATTTTTCTTGAGCATAAAATTCTTCTCTGTCATCTTCTGGCATCCATCTGCGCCTAACTATCCACAGAATTTGAAGCTGCACAAAATCGGCTCGAATCTTGGAGTGTTTGCACACATTGCAAGCCTTTGGTTTTCGCACTGAGTTCGTTTCCCTGGAGCTTCCCGTGACTGACAAACGCACGATGACGGGACGGAACATACAACGATCGTCGGAACGGCGGACGCTGGCCCTACCGGCCCGGCTGACCTGGAAAGATGCCTCGGGCGCTGTGCGCTTCATTTCCGTCATGACGCGCGACGTCAGTGAGGCGGGTGTGTTCGTTGAATGCGAGGCGGGCGCCGCGATTCCGCTGTATCGACTGGTTCATCTGCAGGTCGAGCGCTCGACCCGCATGTCCGAGCTGCCGATGCGGCTGCGCGAAGGCAAGGTGCTGTCGGCGGTGTGGCGCGTCGCGCCCTGCCGGCGCTCGACGGGCACCCCCTCGGGCTACGCCCTGCGCTTCCTGGTTGAGCCGGGTGTGATGGCCGCCACCGCGCGCACGGCGCTGGTGGACGCAATCGCCGTCTAGGGTTGCTTGCTCCAGTAGCGCGCGAGTCCCTGCCACAGCTGATCGAACGGCGCCGCTAATTCGGTTGCCCGGGCTTCGTGCTCGGGCAATGCCTTCCTGATGTCGCGCCGCAGCCGTTCCACGAACACCTGCGTCCGTTCCTCGTCGGTCTTCCCCGCCGCGAGCGACTCGCGCACGGCCTCGGCCTGCCGGGCCAGCACCTCACGAAACCGCGAGAGGTGCGCCTTGGCCCCGGTCACCACGCCAAAATGCGTCAGGAACAGTGCCACCGGTTGCCAGGCGTCGATGTCGTCGAGACTCTGTCGCCAGGCGGCCAGATCGATATCCGGTGGCGGCGTCGGCG
The DNA here is from genome assembly GCA_041178345.1 of Acidobacteriota bacterium. Classification (GTDB taxonomy): domain Bacteria; phylum Acidobacteriota; class Vicinamibacteria; order Vicinamibacterales; family UBA2999; genus 12-FULL-67-14b. The sequence goes on from JBEGVQ010000161.1 coordinate 4,371, forward strand.
CCAGCAGGTAGTCGCCGCTGACGCGAATGCCGCCGGTATCGCCCACGTAGGCCGTTCCGGTGGTCTCGTCGAGGTAGCTGACGTGGTGCTTCGCGTGTCCGGGTGTGTAGGCGACCCGGAGCGTTGTGCCGGCGACGGCCACCCGTTCGCCGCCCTGCAGCACGTTCACGTTGGCCGACGGCACCGGGAGAAACGCGCCCCACAGCGTGTCCATCTGGTCGCCGTACAGCCGGGTGGCGCTCGCCAGCAGCTTGGCGGGATCGATCATGTGCGGCGCGCCGCGCTCGTGCACGTAGACGCGCATGGCGGGCACGCGCTCGACGATCGAGCCGGCGGCGCCGGCGTGATCCAGGTGAATGTGCGTGAGGAGCAGCGCGCGCACGTCGCGCAGCGTGAGCCCGCGCTGGCGCAGGCCCTCTTCGAGCGCCGGCAGGCACGACGCCGGCCCGGGATCGACCAGCGTCACGCCGTCGGGCCCCGACAGCACGGCGGTCGCGATCACGCGGTCGCTGCCACGGAAGCGGAGATCGATGCAGTCGCTCATTCGTGGAACGACAGCGACTTCATGGTTTCGGCGTAACGGCCATCGGGCGTGGCCGGCAGGAACACCTTGCAGTCGTCCAGGTCGCCGC
>JBEGVQ010000162.1:0-11403 GCA_041178345.1 Acidobacteriota bacterium
CCTGGCCAAGCACGTCGGTCACAAGGTGTCGGTGACCGGTCCCGACAACGGCAGGGGTATGGCCATGGGCAAGGGCGACACCATGGGCAAGGACCAGACGATCGGCAAGGACAATACGGGCAAGGGCAAGGCCGCCTGGTCCGTGACGTCGCTCAAGATGGTCGCCGCGACCTGCCCGAACTGACATTCGAACTGTCGGCCTCCCGCTCCCGGGTGGCCGACAGCCGCTCCATCAGTTGGCGAAGCGCTGGCGCGGAGATCGGTTGGCGTAGGTGCTGGGATCGGCCACGCCGGCGTCGGCGAACGCATCCCTGCGTTCACGGCATTTGCTGCAGAGTCCGCAGTGCCGCGGCACGACCTGATCGGTCGCCGGGTTCATGCACGACAGCGTAAGCGCAAGCGGCACCCCGAGCTCGATGCCACGGCGAATGACGTGCTCCTTCTTCCAGTCCAGGAACGGCGTGGCGATCTCGATCGGGTGGTCGAGTCCGAGCGACAGCGCGGTCGCCATGGCCGAAAAGAACTCCGGCGTGGCGTCGGGAAAGGGATTGCCGGACAGCGGTGCGAGCGCAATGCGAGTGGCATCGCTGCCCGCGGCAATCATCGCGGCTTTGGTCAGCAGCACCAGGTTGCGTCCCGGGAGATACGCGTCTCGGTCGGGGGTGTCATAGGCCGGCGGGTCCCCGCGCATGGCCCAGTGCGCCGACGGATAGAGATCGCGCATGGTGAACTCCACGCACGCCAGCGGCAGGAGCTCGCCCGCGAACCTCGGCGAGGTCAGCAACCGTTCGACCATCGTGCGCTCGCCAGGCTCCCATGCCAGCCCGACGCTGACGTACACCGGTTGCACCAGCGCCGCCTGGGCCTCGTGCGCGGCCAGCACCGCGCTGTCGAGCCCGCCTGAAAGTAGGACCACCGTGTTCATGCGGATATGATCGACGCTTCGTGATCATAGCCTTTGATTTGGACGGCACGCTGATCGACTCGGCGCGCGACCTCGGTGAAGCGGCCAGCGAGCTGGTCCAGGGCTACGGCGCCCGGCCGTTGTCGGTCGCGCAGGTCGTCACGATGGTGGGCGACGGGGCGCCGGTGCTGGTGCGGCGCGCGTTGACCGAGTCGGGACTTGATCCCGAGACGCCCGGCGCCCTCGAACGCTTCCTGCGAATCTACGATCGCCGGCTCATGGATCACACCCTGGCGTACCCCGGCATCCGCGAGGAACTGGCGCGCGCGGTGCGGCGGGGGCCGCTGGCGGTCTTGACCAACAAGCCGCTCGGCCCCGCGATTGGCCTGCTCGAGGCGCTCGGCCTGCGCGGCTTCTTCGCGCGCGTCATCGGCGGCGACGGCGAGTACGGGCGCAAGCCCGATCCGGCCGGCCTGAACGCGCTGCGCGCGCTGGCACCCTCTGAGCCGATCGTCCTAGTGGGCGATTCACCTGCCGATGCGCAGACTGCCGCGGCCGCGGCCTGTCCCTTCGTGCTGGCGCGATATGGGTTTGGCGCGGCGAAGTTCGGCGGCCAATCGCCGACGCCGTTCGCGATCGATCAGGCGCGCGAGCTGTCGGCCGTGCTCGACGCTATCCGGTAACCAGCAGCTTCGACGCGGCCCGCGCGCCGATCGTCATGCGCGCGTCGTTGGCGCCCTTGAGGCGGACGCTGTCGGACACTTCGTCGCGCGCCTCGACCTCGATAGTCTGGCCAGGCTTGAGGTTGTTGCTTTCGATGAAGCGCAGGAATGCCGCGTCTTGGTCGGTCACACGCGCCACCGTCACCGGCGAATTGAGGGGGCAGGTCAGCAGGCTTTCGAGCGTGCGATGCGGCAGGTGGCCCTCGGCGGTGGGAATGGGGTCGCCGTGCGGATCCACTTCGGGTTGCCCGAGCATCTCGTCGATGCGCTCGATCAGGCGGTCCGAGACCACGTGCTCCATCTGCTCCGCATCGTCGTGCACCTCGTCCCACTTCATGCCGATCACCTGGACGAGGAACAGTTCGATCAGGCGGTGGCGCCGCAGCACGCGCGCGGCGAGCTTCTGGCCGGCCGGCGTCAGCCGCACGCCGTTGTAGGGCTCGTAGACGACCAGGTCGGATTCGGAGAGGGCCTTGACCATGGTGGTGGCCGTCCCGGGAGCAATGCCCAGCGCGACGGCCAGCTGACCCATCGGGACAAGCTTCTGGCCGGGGGCAAGGTGGGTCTCACCGACGTAGATCGCCTTCAGGTAGTTTTCGACGGTACTCGACGGAAGCATTGATTTTTCAGCATGTTACCAAACTTGCCGCGGAGGAATGTTGACTTTTCGTGCTCTGCCGTGGTGTAATTTTGATGATTCAAAATTGTTCAGCTACTTTCTTGTGTTGATCGTGGCCGCACTCGCGGTCTTCGTGCCGACTTTTGGGTTGGTCGCGCAGGTGCGCCAATACCGCCTGGCGATGATGCGCGAGCGCACCGAGAACGCGCTCAAGCACCTGTTGCGGCAGGCCACCGACGGCCAGACCGCGTCGTTTGCCTCGTTGCAAGGGGTGCTCCGCATGAGCGATCGCAGCCTCATGGCGCTCACCGAGCGCCTCGAGCACGACGGCCTGGTGCGGGCGGAAGGCGCGCAATTTCAGCTCACGCCGGCAGGCGAGCGCGTGGCGTTGCATGTGTTGCGCGCGCACCGGTTGTGGGAGTTGTACCTGGCCGATGAACTCGGCGTGCCGATCGATCGCGTTCACGAGCAGGCTGAGCGCGCCGAGCACGGACTCACCAAGGAACAACTGGATCGGCTGTCGGCATCGATGGGCCATCCCGCCCACGATCCGCACGGCGACCCGATCCCCACGGGCGACGGGGCCGTGCCCGAGTCGCCGGGCACACCCCTCGGCGCGTGGCCCGCGTCCACGCCCGGCCGCATCGTGCATCTCGAGGACGAACCGCCATTGGCCTTCGCCCAACTATCTGCTGAAGGACTGCGCCTCGGGCACGTCATTCGCGTGATCGATCGCTCGCCGACCCGAGTCGTGCTGAGCGACGGCGAGAACGAGTACCGCCTGGCTCCCGTGGTCGCGGCCAACATTCATGTCGCCGCGGTGCTGGCGGAATCGGCTCCCGCCTGGCCCGACGGCGTGATCCCGCTGAGCGGCCTGCCGACGGGCGCCACCGCGGAGGTGGTCGCGCTCGATCCCGCGTTTCGCGGCTTCGCGCGCCGGCGCTTGCTCGACCTAGGGTTCACGCCGGGCGCGCGCATTCGCAGCGACCTGGCGACCTTTGCCGGCGATCCGCGCGCCTATCGGCTGCGTGGCACCACCATCGCGCTGCGGCGCGAACAATCGGATCGCGTCCTCGTCAAGCAGCTGCCTGCCATGAATTGGGCAGGCAACCCTGAAGGGTTGCCTCCACAGGAAGGGGTTGCCTCCACAGTGAGAGACCGATCATGAGCGTCGAACACAATTGCGAAGCCTGCCCGGTGCACGCCGAGATGGCGCAACTGGGCGCGGCCGTCGGGACATTCGATCGCGTCGTGGCCCTGGCCGGCAATCCGAACACCGGCAAGTCCACGCTGTTCAACTCGCTGACCGGCCTGCGCCAGCACACCGGCAACTGGCCCGGCAAGACGGTCACGCGCGCCGAAGGCGGCTTTCAGTTCAGCGGCGTCCGCTACAAGCTCGTGGACCTGCCGGGCACCTACTCGCTGCTCTCGGCCTCGGACGATGAGGAGGTCGCGCGGAATTTCCTGTTGTTCGGGCGGCCCGATTGCACCGTGGTCGTGGTGGATGCCAGCGCGCTCGAACGCAACCTGTACCTGGTGCTCCAGGTGCTCGAGATCACCGATCGCGTCGTGGTCGCGGTGAACCTGATGGACGAGGCCAAGCGGCGCGGCATCGAGGTTGACACGCGCAGTCTCGCCCGCGACCTCGGCGTGCCCGCCGTTCCGATTGTGGCGCGCACCGGTGAGAACATGATGGCGCTGCTCGGAGAAGTCGCGGCGGTCGCCTCGGGCGAGGCGGTGACGCAGCCGCTGCGGTCCAAGGGGACACCGGCGTTCGAGCGCGCCATCAGCACGCTGGTTCCGATGATCGAAGCGGCGGCGCCGGGCGTGCCGAACGCGCGGTGGATTGCCATTCGCCTGCTCGATGGCGACGTGCCGGTGGAAGAGGCGCTGGCCAGTGGCCGGCTGGCCGAACTGGTGGTGCGGCAGCAGGCGCCGGATGCGCGCTTCAGCAAGAAGATCGCGCTCCAGGGGGCGCAGTGAGCGAGTCGATCGCCGTCACGCCGGGGGACATCGTCCGCGATGTCACCCCCGCCGACATCGTCCGCGAGGCGGCGGCCCTGCGCCGCTCGCTCGATGCCGGCTTCCGCGAAGAGGTCGTGACGTCGCTGTACGGCGAGGTGGAACGGATCACGCGGCGGGCCGTGCAGGATGCCGGTTCGCGTCCGCTCGAACTCGATCAGCGGATTGACCGGGTCGTGACCTCCCGGCTGTTCGGGCTGCCGCTGATGCTGGTGATCCTGGCGGTGATCTTCTGGCTCACGATCGTCGGCGCCAACGTGCCGTCGCAGATGCTGGCGTCGGCGTTGTTCTGGTTCGAGGGCCTGGCGGCCGGCTGGTTCACCGAGCTCGGCTCGCCGTGGTGGCTCACCGGTTTCATCTGGCACGGCGTGTTTCGCGGGCTGGCCTGGGTGGTCAGCGTGATGCTGCCGCCGATGGCGATCTTCTTTCCGCTCTTCACCATTCTCGAGGACCTGGGCTACCTGCCGCGGGTGGCCTTCAACCTCGACTACCTGTTCAAGCGCGCCGGGGCGCACGGCAAGCAGGCGCTGTCGATGGCGATGGGCTTTGGCTGCAATGCCGCCGGCGTGATTGCCACGCGCGTGATCGACTCGCCGCGCGAACGGCTGGTCGCGATCCTGACCAACAACTTCGTGCCCTGCAACGGCCGCTTTCCGACCTTGATCATGCTGGCCACGATCTTTGTCGCGGCGGCGTTTCCGCCGGCCGTGGCCTCGCTCGTGGCCGCTGGGTCGGTGGTGGGGATCGTGCTGGTCGGGGTGCTGTTCACGCTGGTCGCGTCGTGGGCGCTGTCGAAGACCGTGCTGCGGGGCGAGCCCTCGGCCTTCACCCTCGAGTTGCCCCCCTACCGCCGGCCGGCGATGGCGCGGATCCTCTACACCTCGCTGATCGATCGCACGCTGTTCGTCTTGTGGCGCGCCATGGTCACGGCCGCACCGGCCGGGGCGGTGATTTGGCTGCTGGCCAACATCTCGCCCGGCGGCGTGAGCCTGGCGACACGGACCGCCACCTTCCTCGATCCGCTCGGCTGGGCCATGGGCCTGGACGGCGTGATCCTGCTCGCCTACATCATCGCCATCCCGGCCAACGAAATCGTCGTGCCGACCATGCTGATGGTCTACATGTCGCAGGGCATGATGACCGAGATGGACTCGATGGACGGGCTGCGCGCCCTGCTCGTGGACGAGCACGGCTGGACCATGCTGACGGCGGTCAACCTGATGTTGTTTTCGCTGCTGCACAATCCCTGCGCCACCACCATCATCACGATCTACAAGGAAACCCTGAGCGCGAAGTGGACGGCGATCGGCGCGTTGATGCCACTGGCGTTGGGCTTCATCGTCACCTTGCTGACCGCCGCGATTGCCCGCAGCTTCTTCGGGTGGTGATGTCCCTGCGGACGGCGTTCGACACTCCTGACGGTAAACGCGCCCACAACCGCGCGCTGTTTGCGACCATCGCCGATCGCTACGACCTGATCACCAAGCTGCTCTCGTACGGACAGGACGCGCGCTGGAAGCGCACGCTCGTCGCGCGGGCGCGCCTGCAGCCGGGGGAGCGCGTGCTCGACCTGGCGTGCGGCACCGGCGACCTCGCGTTCGCAGCCGCGGCACAGGGTGGGCGGGTCGTGGGCCTGGACCTCACCCATCGCATGCTGCAACTCGCCGCGCGCAAGTCGGCGGCGGCCAGGCTGGTCACCGGCGACATGACCCACCTGCCGTTTGGGCCGCGGTCGTTCGACGTGGTGACCACGGGCTATGGGCTGCGCAACGTGCCGGATCTCGCGGCCGCCATCGACGAGATCGCACGCGTCCTGCAGCCGGGCGGCCGCCTGCTGTCGCTCGACTTCAACCGCCCCGAGCCGCCGCTGGTCCGTGGCGCCTACCTGGCGTACCTCACGGTCGTCGGCGCCGGCCTTGGCTGGCTCCTGCACCGCGACCCCGACACCTATCGCTACATTCCCGCCTCGATTTCACGCTACCCCGGCGCGGCCGGTGTCGCGCGCCTGCTGGCGTCACGCGGCTTCACCGGCGTGACGGTGGTCCCGTTGCTGTTTGGGCTAATGACCCTGCACGTGGCGCAGCGCGCCCGCTAACGCTTCCCGCTCAGGGACCGATGAAACAGTCAGGACACAGGTGAACTGTGTGCAGCGGCATGCATCCGCGGCTATTCCTGGGCACCCGCACAGGCACCAACCCCTTGGCACCTGAGGCACCCTAGACACCTAGGCACTTATTTCTGTGGCTTTAGTCGAGTCCCTCCTGACCGCGATGGTCCGCGCCGACGGCGACGCGCTGGTGATGCACGTCGGCGAGCGGCCGTACGTCGTGGTGGGCGCCGGGACGCTCGACCTGTCGACGCAGATTCTCCACCTCGACGCCATGACCGGCATGCTGCAGCAGCTGTTGCCGCCGGCCGCGCAGGATTCGCTCCAGGAGTTTGGCGCGGTGGAGCATCGCCTCCCGGCGCACGAGGGCGACGCCTTTACCGTGGTCGCCGCGCGCGGCGGCGACGACATCTGGATCGAGATTCGCCGCCGCCGTCAGGCCGCCGTGGCCGCGGCACCGGCGGCCGTGGCGCCCGCCGCCGTTGAAGCGGTGACGCCACCGCCGATTGTCGAGAACGTCGCCGCACCTGTCACCGAGATCGTTCCTGAACCAGTTCCCGAACCGGTCGCCGAAATCGTTCCTGAACCTGTCGCGGAACCAATTCCGGAACCTGTCGCCGAGATCGTTCCGGAACCTGTCGACGCCTCGCTCTCGGAAGACGAACAGCGCGTACTCGACGAACTGCAGGCGAGCGAGGACGCGCAGGCCCTCGAAGAGCCAGTGCTGACCGACGCGGACCCGTGGCCGATGGCCGACGAGCCGCCACCGGTGGCCGAGATCGCGGCGCTGGTCGTCGAGGTGTCAGAGCCGGTGGCCGAGACCGTCGAGAGGATTGCCGAGGTTCCAGAACCGGTGGCCGAGGAGTCAGCCGCCGAAGCGCCGTCGGTCGAGATGCTCGAAGGGCTGCTGTGGCCGCAAGCCGAGGTGCCAACGGTGGAGCCGCCGGCCGCATGCGAGGCGCCCGCGGCCTTCCACGCTCCCGACGCTCCGGAACTGGCGCCCGTGCTCCAGATGACACGGACCGTCCGTCTCGAAGTGCCGCCTCGTGCCACCAGCGTGCGCGTGTCCGGCGTCGAACGGTTGCTGCGGCTTGCCGCCGCGCGCACCGCGTCGGCGCTGTTTGTCACGTCCGATTGCCGTCCCTCGATTCGCGTGGAAGGCGACATCCGCCCGCTCGAGGGCGAGCCCGCCATGAGCCGGGCCGACGTCGAAGCGGCGGTCATGGAGATTGTGCCCGAGACGGCACAGGAAGCGGTCGGCCGCGGCGAATCCACGGAGTGGATCAGCGAGTTCGCCGACCTCGGCCGCGTCCGTTGCATGACCTTTACCGATCACCGCGGGCCAGGCGTGGTGTTCCGGATGATCGCGACCCGCGCCGCCACGGCCGAACAACTCGGCCTGTCTCGCGAGGTTCAGGCGCTGGCCACCGAGCCGCAGGGCCTGGTGTTGGTCGCCGGCTCGCACGGCAGCGGCAAGTCCACCCTGGTGTCGGCGCTGGTGGACCTCGTCAACCGTCAGCGGGCCGAGTACGTGGTCACGCTCGAACGGCAAATCCGGCTCGTCCACGATAACCGCACCGCCATTGTCAGCCAGCGCGAAATTCGCGGTGGCGCGGACGAAGCGCTGACCGCCGCGCGCGCGGCCCTGCGCGAGGACCCCGACGTGCTGGTCGTCGATGACCTCGTGTCGGCGCAAATGGTCCCGCTGTTGCTGCAGGCCGCCTCCGAAGCGCTGGTGTTCGTCTCGATCGTGGCGCCGACGATGACCGACGCCGTTGAGCGGTTCGTCGAGCTGGCGCCGGCCAGCATGCGCGCCGGCGTGCAGGCGGCCATGGCCGAGTCGTTCCGCGGCGGGGTGTCGCAGGTGTTGTTGAAGAAGGCCGGCGGCGGACGGGTCGCGGCTCGTGAAGTGTTGCTGGCGACGGCCGCGGTTACGCGCGTCATCAGCGACGGTGTGTCGGGACAGCTGCCGAAGGCGCTCGAAGGCGGACGCAAGCACGGCATGGTGCCCATGGCCGACGCGCTAGTCGCCCTCGTGCATTCGGGAGTAGTCGATGTGCGCGAGGCGTTCCGCAAGTCGCCCGATCGCGACCGCCTGCTGGCCGGCCTCAAGCGCGAAGGCATCGATACGAGCGTCGTCGAACGGCTAGCCTAAACCAGCCACGGCCGCAGCTCTTCCAGCAACATCTCGATCACATCGTCTTCGGTGAGCTGCGCCAGCGGCGTGCTGCCCTTGATCGGGCGGTCCGACTGGACGATGCGGCTGCCGCGGACGCGGGTGATGGTGACGAGCGGCTGCGGCGGGTTGGCGACGGTGTCCAGCTCGAGCTCGATGCTGTCGTCGCGCTGGCGCTCCGACTGCAGCCGCGCGCCGCCGGCCGGCGTCATGACCTCGAAGTGCAGGCCCTCGGACTTCAGGATGTTCGCGAACATCTTGAACACCGGGATCGCGGCGCTGTCGAGGAAGGACTCATAGACCCTGGTGGCTTCGGTCACCCGGCCGCGGCGTTCCGCCTGATCCCTGCGAGCCTGCTCAATCGCGGTCTTGACCCGCTTCCGGACGACAGCCACATCAGCCATTGCCCTGATCTTACTCGTTCAGACCACCCGGGTGTTGCGAAGGGCGGCCACCTCCGCCGGCGAGTAGCCCAGTTCGGCGAGCACCGCGTCGGTGTGCTGGCCCAGCACGGGCGGCGCCGTGCGCAGGCTGGCGGGTGTGTCCGACAGCTTGATCGGCGCGCCGATCACGCGGGTGGCACCGATGGTCGGGTGCATCAGCGTCTGCACCATCTCGCGCGCGGCCAGGTGCGGGTCGTTCAGCATCTGGCCAATGTCGCGCACTTCGCCGTTGGGCACGCCGGCCGCGTTCAACCGGGCAATCCACTCGGCGTTGGTCGCCGTGCGGAAGACGCGGTCGATCAGGGGACGCATCTCGTCGTAGTTCGCCATGCGGTCCTTGTTGGTCGCGAACCGCGGATTGCCGGCCAGTTCGGGCAGTCCCGCGGCCGGGCAGAAGCGCTTCCAAATCTCGTCGTTACCGACTGCGATCACAATCTCGCCGTCGGCGGTGGTGAAGGTTTCGTACGGGGCAATGGTGGCGTGGCGGTTGCCCTGGCGCTGCGGCGTCTTGCCGGTCGCAAACCAGTTGGCGGCCTGGTAGGTCAGCAGCGCCGCCGTGGTGTCGAGCATGCCGATGTCCACCCGTTGGCCGCGCCCCGACCGTTCGCGCGCCAGCAGCGCCGCGGTAATGCCCTGGGCGCAGTACAGGCCCGACACCATGTCGGTGATCGCCACGCCCAGGCGGTAGCCGGGGCGATCGGCCTCGCCGGTCACGCTCATCAGGCCGCCCTCGGCCTGCATCACCGCGTCGTAGCCGGCCTCGTTGCGGCGCGGCCCGGTCTGCCCGTAGCCCGCGATCGACGCGTAGACCAGCCGCGGAAAGCGCTCGTGCATGGCCTGCCACCCGAAGCCCGCCCGCTCGAGCGTGCCGGGCCGGAAGTTCTCGACCAGCACGTCGGCCTGCGCGACAAGCTTCTCCAGCACGGCGCGCCCGGCCGCCGGCTTGTAGTCGAGCGTGACGCTTTCCTTGTTGCGGTTGATGCTCAGGAAATAGGCGCTCTCGTCGCCGATGAACGGCGGACCCCACGCCCGCGTGTCGTCGCCCTTGCCGGGCTGCTCAACCTTGATAATGCGCGCGCCGAGGTCGCCGAGCACCATCGTGCAGTACGGGCCCGACAGCACACGCGTGAGATCCAGAACGGTAAAACCAGTCAACGGTCCGGGCATGAACGTCCACGAATGAAACGGGTTGGTTACAGGTCGCGCAGGCGCTGCGAAATGCGCGACAGGTCGCTCAGCAGCGCATACGCGGTTTGGGTCAGGTCGCCGGTGCGTTGCACGATGCCGACCTCGCCGAGCAGGTCGGTGTTGAGATAGAGCGCGTTCTCGACGCCCTCGAGACTGGCGAGCGGGTCGGTGCGGTCGAGGACCTCGGGCTCAACCCGCGCCCGCACCTTGCCACCCTGGCGCGTCGCCGAGGCGACCAGCCGGATGCGGCGGTTCCGGCCGAGCGCATCGCGGACATCGAGCCCGGTGACGTCGCGAATGCCGGTGCGCGCGACGTGATGCGGTGTCATGGCGCTGCCCATCAACACGTTCACCAGCGCCGCCGTCTTGGCGGCCGCGTCCCAGCCGTCGACGTCGAGCGACGGGTCGGCTTCGGCAATGCCGCGCGCCTGCATCTCGGCCACCGCCTGGTCGAACTCCTTGCCGCGTTCGAGTTCGGACAGGATGAAGTTGCAGGTGCTGTTGATCACGCCACGGAAGCCCTCGATGACAATCGCCGGCATCGTCTCGCGCACCAGGTTGAAGACCGGCACTCCGTCCATCACCGCGCCTTCGAAGAAGAAGATCCGGTCGACCGATTCGGCGATCGCCTCGAGTTCGTGAAACGCGAACGCCGCCGGCCCCTTGTTGGCCGTCACGACGTGCGCCTGGCCCTCGAGCGCCGCCCGCACGTGCGACACGGCCGGTTCGCCGCGATCGATGTCGAGCACCGTCGTCTCGATGCACACCAGCCGCCCTTCGGCGGCCTCGTCGGCCAGGGCGTCGGCCACCTGGCGGATCACGTCGATGCCGCTGCGCTCGCGCGGCTCGGGGTCGAGCCGGTCCAGGGACTGGCGGCCTTCCACGATCGAAAGGGCGCGCGCGACGTCGATGCCCTGGGTGTCGATCACCGAGCCATGGTGCCGGGTCGCGATGCCGACCACTTTCCAGGTGAAATCAAGACGGTCCGCGGTCTCATCCAGCAGACGCAGAAAGCGGCGCGCCACGTTGCCGAAGCCAATGAGGACGAGCGGCAGCTCGGGCTGGCTCATGCGAACGAGGGCGCCCGTGGCGTGGTGGCGCCGGCCGGCAGCGTGGCGAGCACTTCGCGCAGCCGGTCGAGGCCGGTGCGGTTGTAGGCCGGCGGCTCGCCGAAGCCCAGCCGCAGGTACCCGTCCATGCCGAAGTGGTCGCCGGGCACGAT
>JBEGVQ010000163.1:0-23192 GCA_041178345.1 Acidobacteriota bacterium
CGAAGAATATCAACCCGGCTGACACCAGCGATGTGATCGCCGAGTATCCGCTCGCGACCGCGGCCGACGTGCGGCTGGCCGTTGACGCGGCCGTGACGGCCTGGCCGTCGTGGAAGAAGACGCCCGGGCCGGAGCGTGGCCGCGTACTGTGGCGCGCCGCCGACATCGCCCGCCGGCGCGTCGACGAGATCGCCCGCACCCTCACCCGCGAGGAAGGCAAGATCCTGAAAGAAGCCCGCGGCGAAGTGCTGAAAGGCATCTCGTTGCTCGAGTACTACGCGGGCGAGGGGTTCCGGATGCACGGCAAGACGCTGCCGTCCGAATCGCGCGACACCTTCACCTACACCATCCGGCAGCCGCTGGGCGTGGTCGGCCTGATTTCGCCGTGGAACTTCCCGTGGGCTATCCCGGTGTGGAAGAGCGCCCCGGCGATCGTGGCGGGCAACTGCGTCGTGTTCAAGCCGGCCGAGCTCACGCCGGCCACGTCGGCGCTGCTGGCGGAGATTTACGAAGAAGCCGGCTTGCCGCCCGGCGTGTTCAACATGCTGGTCGGTACCGGCGCCGAGGTTGGCGAAGCGATGGTGCAGGCCCCGGAACTGCGCGCCATTTCGTTTACCGGCTCGAATCGCGTCGGCGGCGCCCTGTACGTGAAGTGTGCCCAGCGCGGTGCCAAGGTCACCTGCGAAATGGGCGGCAAGAACGCTGTGATCGTGATGCCTGACGCCGATCTCGACAAGGCCGCCGTCGCCATCCATGGCGGCGCGTTCGGTTCCACCGGGCAGCGCTGTACGGCGACGTCACGGGTCATCGCGCATCCTGACATCAAGGACGCCCTGGTCGAGCGGCTGGTGGCGGCGGCGCAGAAGATGAAGCTCGGTCCCGGACTGGACGACTCGTCCGAGATGGGGCCGTCGGTCGGCGACAGCCAGTGGCAGACCGTGATGGACTACATCAAGGTCGGCCAGGGCGAAGGCGCGCGCCTGTTGACCGGCGGCACCCGTCCCGCGGCACTCAGCCACGGCTACTTCGTCGAGCCGACGATCTTCGACGGCGTCTCCCCGTCCATGCGCATCTTCAAGGAGGAGATCTTCGGCCCCGTGCTGTCGGTCGCGACCGCCTCGTCGCTCGAGGACGCGTTGCGCTTCGCCAACGCCGTGGAATACGGCCTGACGACGTCGATCTTCACCGAGAACATCACGTCGGTGATGAAGTTCGTGGACGAAGTGGAGACCGGCATGGTCCACGTCAACGAACCGACCGTCGGCGGCGAGGCGCAGCTGCCGTTTGGCGGCACCAAGTCCACCGGCGTCGGCGAGCGCGAGATGGCCGAGGAAGGCCTGAACTTCTTCACCGAGCTGAAGACCGTGTTCATCAACTACTCGGGCAAGGCCGAGCGCTCAATGACGCGCTAAGCGGCAGACGATCTCAAACTCCTTCTGGGTAACCGGCTGCACCGACAGCCGGCTGCCTTTCTGGTTCACCATCATCTCCTGCAGGCCATTGACCTGCTTCAGCGTGGTTAACGGCAGCACTTCTTTGAAGCGCTCAACGAAGGCAATCTCGACGCTGAACCAGATCGGCTTGTCGGCCGTGTGCTTGGGGTCGTAATAGTCGTGGCCCTTTCGCAACGCGAACGGGTCGGGATAGCCCGCTCGTGAAATGGTCGCCAGCCCGGCGACTCCTGACGGATCGGCATTCGAGGCGTAGAACAGCACGCCGTCGCCCACCTGCATGTCGTCGCGCATGAAGTTGCGCGCCTGATAATTGCGCACGCCCTCCCACCCCGTCTTGCCGTCGCGCTCGAGTTCATCAATCGTGTAAGCACTCGGTTCGCACTTCATCAGCCAGTAACGCTTTTGCTTCAATCGTTTTCCCCCACAAAGGCGCGTTAGCGCCGAGCTCGAGGAAGCCGCAAGGCCCGAGCCCCCACGATTCTGCCAACTTTCACCCTCACAAATCCGCCCAATCCCCTGTCATGCCTAAGTTCCGCCTGGCCCTGCCTACGCTGATCACGACCCCGTTGGTGACCGCAGTGGCCGTTTGGTCGCTGGCCCGTGGTCCTGGCGCCAAGTCGGCCCTCCTCTCGCTGTTCGGCCAGATGCAGAGGCGGTCGCTGCCAGTGGCCGCAGCCAAGCAGCAGGCGAAGAAGAACCATCGTGCTTGAACCGTCGTGATCGAACCCCCGTGATAGAACATAATCGAATCAGCAATGGAAAGAATCATCGTCACCGCCAGGTTCCATGCGGGCCACCGCCAGCTGGGGTACCCCGGCAAGTGCCGGTTCGTCCACGGGCACACCTGGCAAGGCAAGGTGGTGGTGGCGACCGAGGAGTTTCCCCGCAACGAGCTCGACATGTCGATCGATTTCGGCGACATCAAGGACGTGATGCGCGCGCTCGATCACAAGATGCTGATCACCGCCCAGGACAAAGCGTTTCTCGATGCCGGCCTGTTCGAGCCGGAGGGGATCGTGATGCTGAAGGGCAAGGGGCCAAGCGTCGAGAACGTCGCGCACCACGTGTTCGACGGGGTGGTGGCGCTGATCCGGACGCAGTATCCCGGCAGGGCCATTCGCTATACGGTCGAAGTGACCATCCAGGAGACCGAGAACAACACCTTCATCGTCGAGAAGGATGTGACGATCTAGAACTTCACCGCGGCGATGAGCGAAGCCGACCGGCCCGACGCCAGCACTGCGCGCACGTCCTGGCTGGCATAGTGCTCCTGGTTGAGCAGGTTGCGGGCCTGGACGCGCAACTCGAGCGGCTTCGCCACCCGGAGGCCGGCCGCGGCGTCGAGCAGCGTGTAACCCGGAACGACGCGCTCGGTCGGACCGGGATGCTCGTCGGCTGAGAAGTAGGCGACCCGGACCTGCCCGAATGCCCCAGTGCCAAACTGCCGGCGAAGGACGGCGGAGATGTTGGTCGGCGAGATGTCGTCGAGGTAGGCGTCGTCATCGAGCGCCCGGCCTTCGGCGACCTGCGTGGCCAGCTCGAGCGAGAGGCCGGCGCCGATCTCGGCCTGGCCCTCGATCTCGAACCCGCGGATGCGGGCGCTGCCGCGATTGCGGAAGAAGAAGTCGTCGGGCGAGGTCGCGTAGCGTTCGACGAGGTCGTGGATGCGATAATCGTAGTAGTAGGTCGCCAGCCGGAACCTGGGGGCGACATAGCGCAGCGCGAGGTCGCCCTGGCTGCTGGTTTCCGGATCCAGTTCGGGGTTGCCGGTGATGTAGCCACGGCCGGTCGGCCCGCGGTAGTAGCGGTCCGACAGGACCGGGTCGCGGAAGCCGCGTGCAAGCTGGCCGGTGAGGCTGAAACCCCGGAAGCTGCCGAGCGTGGCCGACGCGAAGCCGGAGAAGGCGCCGTTGCTGGTGCCGTGGTTGCCGAAGTAGCCGCCGTCGTTCCGGGTCGTCACGTAATCGCCGCGCACGCCGGCGCCGACCACGAGCACGCTGCTGAGCGCCGAGTCGATCGAGGCATACGCGCCCGTGTCGGTGCGCCTCGCCGAGTCGATCGAGACGGTGGGGCGCGTGCGGACCACCGCGCCCGCCAGGTCGTAGGCGATGAAGTCATCAACGGCATGCAGGCCGGCCCGGCCGTTGACGTCGAGGCCGATTTCGAACCGCGACTTGCCGAACAGCCGCTCGCCGAAGCCCCGCACCTGGAAGTCGTTCGCGGTCACGTCGGCCCGCTCGATGGTGCGGCCGGTCGTGGCGGTCGCGAACCGGTCCTGGTCGGTGACCTGGGCGTGGCTGCCGACGAAAGTTGTGACACCCAGCCGCTGGAACCCGGCCATCTCGCGCGCTTCGTAGCCGGCGGTGAAGCGGTGCGAGTCCTCGGTCGGATAGTAGAAGCGGACGGTCTGCGAATTGTTCCGCGGCCGCTCGATATCGCGGCCGAAGTCGCTTTGCCATCCGGCGCTGAACATGCCGGGGCCGACCTGTTGCTCGGCGCGGATCATGAACCCTTGATCCGAGAACCCCGAGTTGAAGACCTCGCCCTGGGGGCTGTGCCAGTCGTCGGCCTCCCGCTTGTGCGCGGCCATCAGCACGCCGCCGCCGGCGTAGCCCTTGGACACTTCGACCGAGCCGCGCCATTCGGGCACACCGGTGCCAACTGTGCCCGAGAACTGCGCCGCCCACGGCGAGCCGGGCGGCACGCGCCGCGTGCGAACCGAGATCACCCCGCCAAACGCGTCGGATCCGTAGGCGACCGAACCCGGTCCGCGCGCCACGTCCACGCCCTCGACCAGCGACGGATCCAGGAATGTCGCGCTGGCTCCGGCCCGGCGCTCGGAGCTGACCCGGGCGCCGTCGATCAGGACCAGGGTGCGGCCGCGCGCGAGCCCGCGAATGGCGGGCACCGCGGCCTGGCCCTCGGAGACCTGGTTGACGCCGGCGACGTTTTCGATCGCCTGCATCAGGTTGGCCGGCTGGCGCACCGACACGTCGCGGCCGCTCACGCTCGTCGTCGCCGCGGCCGGCGTGGCTTCAATACTGGGCGCTGAGCCGGTGACCGTGACCGACTCGCTCAGCAGCGGCGCGATCGTGATCAGTACTTCCTGCCCGGCCACCACCGCCTCGATCAGCACGGGTCGCGAGTACGACCCCGCCTGGTCGATGACCAGCACCTCGAAGGGGGTCGGCGGATCCGGCTGCCACTCGAAACGGCCATCGGCGTCGGTAATCGCTTCGCCGGGGCGGCCGAGCACCGAGACCGTGGCATTGGCCACTGGCCGGCCCTGCTGATCCACCACCCGCCCCTTCATCGCAAAAACCGATGAGGGCAGGGCCAGGATCGCGAGGATCAGGAGAAACCGCCGGTACATGGGAACTTCACGACAATACGAAGGGGTTCGTATTACTACCAGCGCTCGTAGTGGCGGGTTCGTCAACGGCCGACGGCGACGACGGCTTCGACGGCTTCGTAGACCGTCTTCAGAGCCCCCGGAGTGCTGGCGATCGTCAACAGGGTGGCGGCGATGGCGGCAAGGATGAGAGCTTGAGCCGGGGCTGAGCGGGGCGCATCGGCGTTCGGCGAGGACGAGAGCAGGCGACGGACCCGGCGGTCAAGGCGGTCGCGCTCGATGAAGGGGCTGATCGTCGCGGCGGTCCAGCCGGGGCCCGACGACAGCCGCGCCACTTTCACCAGCAACGCGGCCAGGTCCAGCCGCGCCTTCTCCTGGCCGGCCGTCGCCGCATCGTCGGCCGCATCTTCCGCGGCGTCGTCCCAGGCGAGGACGATCGCGTGGTGTGCGGGGGTCCAGCGCAGCAGGTCGGGGGCGCCCGCCATCAGCCATCGCTTCAGGTTGTCCCAGGCGCGCAGGTGGCCGCGTTCGTGCGCGACGATCCTGGCCCACTCGTCCTGGTCGCAGGCGTCGACGATGGTCCGCGCCGCCATCAGCTTCGGCGCAAACACGCCGACTAGGGCCACGATCGGCGTGAACGAGTCAACGGCGTAGGTCGGAACGCCGGCCGGCGGATCGAAATCAAGAGGCCTGGCCGCGCGCAGCCAGCGGCGCTCGACTCGCCAGGTGGCGAGGGCGCTCATGGCGGCGCTCCCGAAACCCGCCCCGAGCAGCCCGAGGCCGACGATGGCGAGGCCGATCAGGATCGGCCCGACCGGCTCGGTGGCCCGCACCGGCTCGAACATGACGAACGCCGGCATGACCAGGATCGAGACGATGAGGCCTGCAGCGGCGGTGGGGAAGGCGCGGAGCATGACCAGGCGGCGGGCGCGGATGGCCGGTGACCAGTTCTGGCCCGAGAGCCCGCCGCTCTGCCAGGCGACCACTGCCACGAGCGAGGCCAGGCTGCTGAGCAGTGCGTAGCTGGCGAGCGCGACCGAGACCAGCAGCAGCGGGCGGCTCATTTCGCGTCCTTCCGGCTGATGGCGTCGCGCGGCGCCGCCATGGTGCGTTCCAGCTGTTGCCGGCGAGCCCGCACCAGGCCTTCGAGTTCGTCGAGCAGCGCGCGATCGCGATCGCCCACCGCCTCCACGAACTGCGAAAGAATCGGCCGCGCCGACGAGGCGTCGTCCGGCAGCATGATCGCGAAGGTCGAACCGGCCAGTTGCGATCGCAGCTCATCACGCGTGACCTGCGGCTGATAGAAGAACGCGCGTCCGATCTTGTCGCGTCGCAACACGCCCTTGCGGAACAACCGATCGAGCGTGGTCATCAGCGTGGTGTAGGCGACGCCCGAGAATGCGGGTTGCAGGTCGCGCACGCACGCCGCCGTGCCGCGCGACCACAAGGCGTCGAGCACGCGGCTTTCGAGCGGCCCGAAAGCGGTGTCGAAATGCGTCCGTGGCGGCCGAGCGGTGTCGGACATGGGGAGACGCGATTATATCGGGACGGAACAGACAAGGTAGAATCGCCACCGGATGTCCAACCGGCGAGCGGTCTTCGCCCTCTTCTTCTTTTCCGGAATCGCGGGCCTCGTGTACCAGGTGCTCTGGTTGCGCCGGTTGTCGCTGGTGTTCGGCGTGACGGTCTATGCGGCCAGCACGGTCCTGGCCGCGTTCATGGCCGGGCTGGCGATCGGCAGTCTCCTGGCCGGGTACGTTCTGCGCCGGCACATCCCGCCGCTCCTGGCCTTTGGCGCCGCCGAGATCCTGATTGGCGTGACCGGTTTCGCATCGCCGTACCTGCTGAGCGCGGCTTCGGCTTTGTACGCCGCGCTCCAGGCCGCGGCTCCGGAATCGCTGGGGCTGTTGACCGTCGCGCGCCTGGCCTCCTCGCTGGCGATCCTGGTGGTGCCCACGGCGCTGATGGGCATGACGCTGCCGTTGTTAAGTGCCGCCGTGTCGGCGACCCACACGTCGATCGCCTCGCGCATCAGCCTGCTCTACGCCGTCAACACCGCCGGCGCCATGGTCGGCACGGTGCTGACGGGCTTCCTGCTCATACCGGCCATCGGCGTCCAGCGGGCGTTCATGACCGCCGCGGCGGTGAACGTCGCGGTCGGCGCGCTGGCCCTCTGGGCCGGCCGCGGCCACGGTCCCACGGCCCCTATCGAAACGGCCGGCACGACCCTGCCGGCGCTTTCGCGCCTGCCGCTGCTGCTCGCCGCCGTGGTCGCGATCTCGGGCTTTGCGTCACTTGGCCTCGAGATCCTCTGGTTCCGCTTGATGCTGCAGTTCGTGGTGGCCACCACCGAGGCTTTCACCGCGATGCTGGCGACCGTGTTGTTCGGCATCGCCGTGGGCGGCTTCCTGGCCGCGCGCATTCTGCGGACAGGTGCGAGGGCCACGCTGTGGCTGGCCGTGGTGCAGGCGGTTACCGGGCTCGCCACCGTCGCATCGATGAGCTTCCTGCTCTGGACCATCGCCGCTGGCTGGAAGACGACCGGCCTGTGGACGGCGGTGCTGATCGCGATCCTGCCGGCGGCGATCGCCATGGGCGTCGGCTTTCCGCTCGCGCTCGGCCTGGCCACCGGCGGGTCGGCCGGCGGCCACGACCGCGCCGAGATCGGGCGGCGCGTGGGCGTGATGTACGCG
The DNA here is from genome assembly GCA_041178345.1 of Acidobacteriota bacterium. GTDB lineage: Bacteria > Acidobacteriota > Vicinamibacteria > Vicinamibacterales > UBA2999 > 12-FULL-67-14b. The sequence continues at coordinate 7,500 of JBEGVQ010000163.1, forward strand.
CTGAACGTGGCCGGCGCGATTGCCGGCTCGCTGGCGGCCGGGTTCCTGTTGCTGCCGTGGCTCGGCGCTCAACAGGCACTCATCGCCGTGGCTGGGTTGTACGTCGGCAGCGGGTTGCTGGTGGCGGCCCGGGCAGGCCGTCCGGCCATGCTGGCGGTCGGCCTGATTGCAATCGCGTTCGTACCGGTCGCCAGGGGGACGGCCGATCCGTTCACGGTGGCGATTGACCGCCGTTATGGCAATTCGCAGCAGGAAATCTGGCGCGACGAGGGCGCGCAAACCGCCGTCAGCGTGCGCGCGAGCCGGTTCCAGCGCGTGTTGTACCTGGATGGCCTGCACCAGGCCAACGACCAGCCGCCGATGGTGGAACTGCACCGCGCCATCGGGCATCTGCCCATGGTCCTGCACGGCGCGCCCCGCGACGTCCTGGTGGTCGGCATGGGCGGCGGCGCCACGCCGGGCGCGGTCAGCCAGTACCCCGAAGCCGAGGTGCTGGTCGTCGAGTTGTCGGCAAGCGTGCGGCGCGCGGCGCCGTTTTTCGCGCACGTCAACTACGACCTGCTCGAGCGGCCCAACGTCACGGTGCGCATCGATGACGGCCGCAATTTCCTGTCGCTGACCAACCGCCGCTTCGACGTGATTACCGCCGACATCATCCAGCCCGGCCACGCCGGCGCCGGCCACGTGTATTCACGTGAGTACTTCGAGCTGGTCCGCCGCGCGCTCAAGGATGACGGCCTGGTGCTCCAGTGGATTGGCCATCGCCCGTCGATCGAGTACGGCTTGATCATGCGGACGTTCCTGGCCGTCTTTCCCGACGCCACGCTGTGGTACGACGGCAACTTCATGATCGGTTCGCGCCTGCCGCTGACGATCGCACCGGATCGGTTCGCGCGCCTGCGCGCCACGCCCGTGACGCGCGCCGCGCTCGACGCCGTCGGCCTCACCAGCTTCGCCGCGTTGCGCAGCTGGTACACGGGAGGCGCCGCCGAGATGCGGGCCGTGATCGGTCCGGGACCGGTCCTCACCGACGACCGGCCGCTCGTCGAGTATCAGCACTGGCTGCCGCCGGCCAACGAGCAGCCGCCGCTGGACTGGCCGTCGCTGAAGGGAGACGTCACTCGCATCATCGACGGTGGTGGCCAGTGATCGATACGATCTTCCTGGACGCGGGCGGGGTGCTCTGCCACCCGTCGTGGATCCGTGTGGCCGAGGCCATGGCGCGCCACGGCGCACCCGTGACCGCCGCGGTGCTGGCCGCTGCCGAACAGCGTGCGACCCACGAACTCGACCAGGCTGCGGTGATTGGCGCCACCGACGATCGTTCGCGCGGCTGGCTTTACTTCAACCTGGTGCTGAAGCACGCCGGCGTGCCCCAGAGCGCCGCCACCGCCGCCGCCCTCGCCGAACTGCGCGAGTACCACAAGGCCGAGAACCTCTGGGAGCACGTCGAACCCGACGTCGAGCCGGCGTTGGCGGCGTTGCGCGAGCGCGGCCTGCGCCTGGTCGTGGTCTCGAACGCCAACGGCCGCCTGCGTCACCTGTTCGACCGCCTGCAGCTGACGCGCTGGTTCGACCACCTGCTCGATTCACATGACTGGGGCGTTGAGAAGCCGGACCCGCGGCTGTTTCACCTGGCGCTCCAGCAGGCGCGCGCCGAACCCGGGCGCACCGTGCACGTCGGCGACCTCTATCACGTGGACGTGCTGGGCGCGCGCCGAGCCGGCCTGCGCGACGCGGTCTTGTTCGACATGGCCGGCCTCTACGGCGGCGTCGACTGCCCGCGGGTCAGTTCCTTTGCCGGCCTGGTCGAGTGGCTCGACACGACCAGGGGGAACCACACCCTGAACCGCGTGCCCTGACCTTCGGCCGACGTCACCCGCAGCGCGGCGTGATGGCTGCCGACGATCCCGCGCACCGCCGACATGCCCAGGCCGCGGCCTTGATCCTTGGTCGAGAAGAACGGATCGAAGAGCCGCGCCATCGTGTGCTCGCTCATGCCGCTGCCGTTATCGACCACGTCGATGAACACGTAGCGGCCCGGCTCGACGTCGCTGCCGAACGTCATGTGCTTCAGGGTCTCGCGCCCTAGCCGTTCCTCGCCGGTCGCCACCGTCACCACGCCATGTTCGTCGACCGCTTCGGTGGCATTGATAATCAGGTTCATCACCACCTGGCGCAGCTGCGTCGGGTCGGTCTCGACCAGTGGCAGTGGTCCCGGGCTCTGGTAGGTCAGGGTGCAGTGCCGGGCCACCGACGCCTCCAGCAGGTCCACCATCTCGCGCACCAGCGCGTCGAGATCCACGCGCTCGGCGACGACGCGGCCGCCGCCGGCGTAGGCCAGCATTTTCGACACCAGGTCGGCCGCGCGTTGCGCGCCGATCACGATCGACTCGGCGGCGCGCCGCTGGCCCGACTCGGCCGGCGCCTGCATCGCCAGCAGTTCGGCGTTGCCGAGAATGCCGGTCAGCAGGTTATTGAAGTCATGGGCGACGCCGCCGGCCAGCACCATCAGGCTCTCGGCCTTCTGCTGCTCCTGGACCCGCCGCTCGAACGCGTACCGCTCGGCTTCGCTGCGGCGGCGCCCCGAGATGTCGTGCACGGTCACCAGCCAGCCGGCGAACCGGCGCTTGGCGTCGCGTACCGCCGTCACCTTGACCTCGAAGAACCGCGGGCCGGGCTCCACCTTGACGATGGCCGGCTGCCCTTTGCCGAGCGGGCCGTCGTTGGCCACCGCGGCCGTCCACCAGCCGACCACTTCTTCCACCGGCCGGCCCAGGCTTGCCGCCGTGCAGCCGGCGAATTTCTCGGCCGCGGGGTTGAAGTCCACGAGGCGGCGTTGAGCGTCCAGCACCAGCACGCCGTCTGCCATGCTGTCGATGACCATGTCGCGGGCGACCGGCACCAGGCCGAACAGGCGATAGCGATAGAGCGCCCAGGTGAAACAGACCCCCGACACCGTGAAGCTGATCGGCGTCAGGTCGAGGCCACTGGCCCGCAGCGCGCCTGACTGGTAGAGGACGTTGCCGAGCCATGGCACGGTCGCGCCGATGATCATCAAGGCGGTCTGGCGGCGATAGGGCGGCGGGAAGCGCCGCAACCCGCGCACGAGGATCCAGGTGCCGATCGCCATCAACGCGTAGCTGTGGCCGGCATTCACCCGGTACCACGTGCCGCCGGTGTAGATGAGCCGCGTCCCGGACGCGGTCGCGACTTCGGTAATCGCCGTCCAGTACGCGTGATGCCAGTCGTTGGTGGCGGCCAGTGCCAGCGTCGTCACGGGCACGATCCAGACCGCGGCGCGCAGCAGGCGATTCTCCAGCCAGGCGGCGCCGCTGTACGCGCTGGTGAAAAGCAGCCACAGTACGCCGATCGGCGCCACGCCGAGGTACTGCACCTTGGCGAGGGCCACGCGGGTGCCGGTGTCGGGTACGAGCGCGTGCAAGGCGCTGGTGAAAGTCCACACCGAGACGGCGATCATCAACCAGCCGAACGGTGCGCCGCCCGGCACGCCGCGGCGCGTGCGTGCGAGCACCGCGGTCCAGATCGACAGGCCGGTTGCGGCGAAAAGCACGGCGGCGTGGAGCGTGGGCGTCCAAAACACTGAGCAATCATTATCAGGTATGCCATTCGTCCCAGCCCAACCGTTCGCGGACGGGCCCCATCGGGCTGGTGACCGGGGGATTTCTGGTAGACTCAAGGGTGCTGTAGGGGAGGACCGCCCAGAGGCGGTCTTTCGTGTTTCAGGGCCAATTGGGGTCACTGCCAGCGGCCGGCAGCCTGCAAGGGTTGTGGCGAAGCGTTCTCGCATAGCGAGACGAGGAGAAGACGATGGGTCGGAAGTTGTACGTGGGGAACCTTCCCTACACCGCGGCGGAGCAGGATCTTCAGGAGTTGTTCGAAAAAGTCGGCCCCGTGGAGTCGGTCACGGTGATGCGCGACATGGCCACTGGACGCGCCCGCGGTTTCGGGTTCGTCGAGATGGGCACCGATGAAGGCGCCCAGAAGGCCATCACCGAGCTGCACGAATCGCAGCTGGGTGGCCGGACTCTCACTGTGAACGAAGCGCGTCCCAAGGAAGCCCGCGGCGGTGGTGGCTTCGGTGGTGGCGGCGGCGGCCGCGGCGGTGGTGGCTTCGGTGGCGGCGGCGGCGGCCGTGGCGGCAGTGGCGGTGGCGGTGGCGGCGGACGGCGCGAGCCGCGCTGGTAGGCCAGACGCTAAATGGCTACACGAGGACCCCTCGGCAGAGGTAAGCGAGAACGCGAACGGGCTCGGGTGGAGAAGCAGAAGCAAAAAGTGCTTCGCCGCGAAGAGACCAAGCAGCGTCGCAGCCAGGTTGGCCCGAATGACCCAGCTGGAGTGGATCCGGACATCGCGGGCATCGTCCCCGGTCCGCAGCCCAATCCATGGCTCGATGACCTGGAAGACGAGCCAACCGAGGACTCAGACACTTCCGACAACGACGAAGGCCGGGGTTAACCCCCGGCCTTCGTCGTTTACTTCAGTTTCGCGCCGGTCAACTGCGCGACACCCGCGAGCGTGGTCTGCGCCGCGTTCAATCCCAGGCGGAAATCCTTGTCCGAGTAGGTCGCGAACACGTCGGTCGGCTGGTGCCAGTGCGGGTTCCAACCGTTGCCGGTGTGGATGCCGCGCTCATTCTCGCGCAGGCTGATCGACGGCACGTGATCCATGAACGCGGTGGAGTCGGTGTTGGTCATGTGCTCACCGACGTTCGACGGATAGTCGGTCGCGTACTTCTCGTTGGCCGCGTGCAGCGCAAACGCCAGTTCCCTGGCACCGGCGAGGAACTTCGACGTGACCTGGAACTCGATGTTGACGTCGGCTTCCGGCCGCTGTTCGGGGCTGACCGTGCCGTCGGCGCGCGGCATGCCGTGGTCGAACATCATCATGTCGTGCTGGATCATGCCGACCCACTTCGGTTCGGGGTAGCGGCCCGAGCCCGGCGGATCCTCCTTGCCCTGCTGATCCTTGCGCTGCTCGACGTAGGCATAGGCGCCGTTGAGCCCGGTCTCTTCGTTGTTCCACAGCGCGAAGCGGATCGAGCGATCGGTGACGACGTCGGGCGAGCTGAAGACGCGCGCCAGTTCCATGACGAGCGCCGTGCCCGAGCCGTTGTCGTTGGCCGCTTCGCCCCAGCCGTGGCCGTCCATGTGCGCGCCGATGATGTACATCTCGTCGGGCCGGGTCGCGCCGATCTTGGTGCAGTAGACCTGTTCGCGCGGGCCGTCGGTGGCGGGCTCCGTGTTGAGCGCGCGCAGCTTCTCGTCGGGCTGCTTCATGGGGTCGTTGTTGACGCCGGTCGGCGCGCGGAGGCCGCGCGGCCGCCCGCCGCCCGAGGCGGTGGGGATCGCGTTGGGGTCGGCCGCCGGGCGCGGCCGGCCCGCGTTCGGGTTTCGCGGCGGCGTGGTGTAGGTGTACTTCAGCCGCTCGGTGTTGGTGCAGCCGTAGCTCTTGAGCTGCGCCTCGATCCAGTCCACCGCCTTGCGGTTGCGCTCGGTGCCCTGGCGCCGATCGCCGAACTGCGTGAGCCCCTTCACGGTGGCCTTGTACTTCTCCAGATCGAGCCGGCTGACCAACGTCCGAACCGGATCAGCCGGCGCCGGCGCCGCGGGCTGTTGGCCATGCAGGTTGGTCGCGACGACGACGGTCGTCACGAGGGCGAGCAATACACGCGACATCACATTTGTCTCCTTTGGCACCCTGGGCGCCTTCGGCACCTTAGGCACCCTATTCTGTCCGAATTGACATCGTTTCGTAAGGGAGCACAGTCCAGGTAGGTGGTCGGCATTGGCATTCATACGTTGAATGCGCTGCGCGGTTACGAATTGGGCCGCGAGGCGAGGGCGCGCGGTGCGCAGGTCGTGTACGGCGGCATTCACGCCGCGCTGTTCCCCGACGAGCCGCTCGCGCAGGGTGGCGCCCAGCCGTGGTGACCGGCGACGGCGACCGGGTGTGGGACGACTTCTCTCGCCCGCCGCTGGTGTGGCAACGCGCCAAGTGCGTCAAGTCGCTGAAGTCGCGGCTGGCGTTCGTGAGGATCTCGAAACTCTACCGGCAGATGTACGCCAAGACCGGCATCTCCACCGACCGCGCGCGCTCGGACCGGGCGCGGCGGATGACGCGCCTCGTATCTCTTATACTGACCTGGTGAGACGCCTCGCGCTGGTCGTCGTGTTAGCGCTCGTTGCCGCTGCCAGCGGCGAAGCCCAGCGCCGCGGCGGAGGCCGAGGCTTCAACCTCCAGTTTGCCACCGCCGACGATTTCGACGGCCGGTTCCAGTTCTGCCGCGCTGCCTTCCGCCAGAACCGTGCCGGCGATGGCGGCAACTGGGCCGTGGATTACCCGCGCGCCGACCTCAACATGTCGATTCGCCTGTCGGAACTCACCAAGACCACGGTCGCGTTTGACGGTCCCCAGGATCCCCGTCACGCCGTCGTCCGGCTGACCGACGACGCGCTGTTCCAGTGTCCGTTCGTGATGATGACCGAGGTGGGCGCCGCGTACCTCGATGAGGCAGAGGCCGCCGCCTTGCGCACCTACGTCGAGAAGGGCGGCTTCCTGTGGGCCGACGACTTCTGGGGCGAGTATGCCTTCCAGGTCTGGGCGGAACAGCTGGCGAAAGCCCTGCCGTCCGCGCAGTACCCAATCATTGACTTACCGCCAGATCACCCGCTGTTTCGCGCACAGTTCATCCTCGCCGGCATGCCGCAGATTGCTTCGATCGGCCACTGGTGGAACAGTGGCGGTGGCACCTCCGAGCGCGGCGCCGACAGCGCGGTCCCGAATGCTCGCGCCATTGTTGACGGGCACGGGCGCATTCTCGTGCTGATGTCGCATAACACCGACATCGGCGATTCGTGGGAAGAGGAAGCGTCGAACCCGCAGTACTTCTACGAGATGTCCAGCAAGGGCTACGCGTTCGGGGTCAACGTGCTGGTCTACGCGATGTCCCACTGACCGATGCGTGCGGGCACGATCATCCACCTCGGGAGCACACGATGCAGATCGGCATGATTGGACTGGGGCGGATGGGCGCGAACATGGTGCGCCGCTTGATCAAGGGCGGCCATGCCGCGATTGGCTACGATCGATCCGCCGAGGCCGTGGCGGCCGTCACCGTCGATGGCGCCACCGGCGCCGCGTCGCTGGCGGAGTTCGTGCAGCAGCTCGCGATGCCGCGCACCATCTGCCTGATGCTGCCGGCCGCCGTCGTCGATCGCGCGATCGATGAGCTGCGGCCGTTGCTGTCGAAAGATGATGTCCTGATTGACGGCGGCAACTCCCACTATCACGACGACATCGCGCGCGCCGCCCGGCTGGCCGCCGACGGCCTGCACTACCTCGACATGGGCACCTCCGGCGGCGTGTGGGGTCTCGAGCGCGGTTATTGCCTGATGATTGGCGGCGAAGCCGAGATCGTCCAGCGGCTCGATCCGATCTTCAAGACCCTGGCGCCCGGGATCGGCACCATCCCTCGCACCGAGGGCCGCGCGCCTGGTGGTACCGCCGAATACGGCTACCTGCACTGCGGCCCGGCTGGCGCCGGCCACTTCGTCAAGATGATTCACAACGGCATCGAGTACGGCATGATGGCCGCCTACGCGGAGGGGCTCAACATCCTCAGCCGCGCCAACATCGGCAAGAGCACGCGCGAACACGACGCCGAGACGACGCCGCTTCGCAATCCCGAGCACTATCAGTACGACTTCGATTTGGCCGGCGTCACGGAAGTCTGGCGCCGCGGCAGCGTGGTCACCTCGTGGTTGCTCGACCTCACGGCCGCCGCGTTGGCGACCGATCCGGCGCTTGATAAGTTCGGCGGCCGCGTGTCGGACTCGGGCGAGGGCCGCTGGACGATGCAGGCGGCGAACGACGCAGGCGTGCCCGCGCACGTCCTGGCGGCGGCCTTGTTCGAGCGGTTTGCCTCACGCGATCAGGATCTGTTCCAGAACAAGGTGTTGTCGGCCATGCGCTTCGGGTTCGGCGGTCACCACGAGAAGAAGCCGTGACCCCTCGGCCGGAGCGCAGCGACGCGCTGGTGTTCTTCGGCGCCTCCGGTGATCTCGCCTACAAGAAGATCTTCCCGGCGCTGCAGGCCATGGCCCGGCGCGGTAACCTCGATCTGCCCGTGATTGGCGTGGCGAGGTCGGGATGGACGTGCGGCCAACTCATCGAGCGGGCGCGGGCCAGCGTCACCGAGTACGGCGGCCTCGACGAGAAGGCGTTCGCCATCCTCGCCGCCCGCCTGCGCTACGTGGACGGCGACTACAACGACCCGGAGACGTTTGCCGCGCTCAAGAAGGAACTGGGCGATGCCAGACGGCCGGCGCATTACCTCGCGATTCCCCCCAGCCTGTTCCCCGCGGTGGTGCAGAACCTGGCGGCGGCCAGTTGCGTGGACGGTGCGCGCGTCATCGTTGAGAAGCCGTTCGGCCGCGACCTGGCCTCGGCCCGGGCGCTTAGCGAGACGCTCCACGCCGTTATTTCCGAGCACCGCATCTTCCGCATCGATCACTACCTCGGCAAGGAAGCGGTGCAGAACATCTTGTACTTTCGTTTCGCCAACGCGATGCTCGAGCCGATTTGGAACCGGCACTACGTCGAGAACGTGCAGATCACGATGGCCGAGTCAGTCGGTGTCAGCGGCCGCGGCCGCTTCTACGAGGAAACCGGTGTCGTCCGCGACGTGATTCAGAACCACCTCTTTCAGGTGCTGGCACTGCTGGCCATGGAAGCGCCGTCGAGCACGGTCTCCGATGCGATTCGTTCGGAGCAGGCGAAGGTCCTGCGGACGGTGCGCCCGCTCGATCCAGGCGACCTCGTGCGTGGCCAGTTCAAGGGCTACCGCGATGAAGCCGGCGTAGCCCCCGGCTCCCAGGTCGGCACGTTCGCGGCGCTGAAGCTGTGGGTCGATTCCTGGCGATGGCAGGGCGTGCCGTTCTTCGTGCGGGCGGGCAAGAAGCTGGCGGCGACCTGCACCGAGGTCGTGGTCGAGTTCAAGAACCCGCCGCAGGTGGTGTTCGACGAGGCGGCGCCGGCGCAGGGGAACTACGTGCGGTTTCGACTGGGCCCGGATGTGGCCATTGCCATCGGCGCGCGCGTGAAGCAGCCGGGCGACGGACTCACCGGCCGGCCGGTGGAACTGCTGGCCGTCCCGCCGTCGCACGGGACGATGGACGCGTACGAGCGCCTGCTGGGCGATGCGCTCGACGGCGACCCAACCCTGTTCGCCCGCCAGGACGTCGTCGAAGCCGCCTGGGCGATCGTCGATCCGCTGCTGGAGCTGCCGCCCACCGGGTTGCACTTCTACGACCAGGGGACGTGGGGGCCGGCGGCAGCCGAGCGGCTCACCGCCGGCATTGGCGGATGGAACACGCCCCAATGAACGCCGGTCTCGCGTGCATCAGGCCCGGCCGGCTTACTCGAGGCCGGCTTGAAAGGCCCGGAGCCACACCAGCATCGCGTCGGTGTGGGCCGGCCCCATGCGAATCAGCTGCTTCTGCGTGGACGTGAGCGACTCCAGGTCGGGATCGGCGTAGGCCCACCGCGCGCCGGCGCCCTCCACCAGCACGATCGGATCCTTTACCACCGGTGTGTCGAGCAGCAGGTCGAGCGCCTGCCGCATGGCGGTGTCGACGTTGCCGCCCGGGTGGCCCATATTCTGGTACGCCTCGTTCAGCCGCGTGCGGATGGTCTTGTAGATCCGTGCCACCGCCGAGGCATCGATGGTGGTGACCGTGGTGACGAGGCCGTTGTAGCGCCGGTAGCTGGCGGGATCGATCGTGCGGCGGTTACCGCTCCGGGCGACCGACAGCCGGGAGGTCGGCGCCAGTTCCATGAATCCGCCCGCCGGGTTGTCGCCCTGTGAGGCCTTGGCGATCGCCGCCGCGAGTTGCCGCACCAGGTCGTCGGTGGCCAGCCAGCGCACCAGTTCTGGCCGGGACGAGAGCGCCTGCAGCAACGGCCGCAGGAAGCCGTCCATCTGATCAAGCGGCGGCAATTCGACCGGCGGGGGCGGCGCCGTGATCGGCACCTCGGTGGCGGCCACGGCGGCGGGCGTCGTGTTGGTGGCGGGCGGCTGCCGATACATCCACCACGCGCCCCCGGCCAGCAACGCGACAATCGCGACCGCGCCGATGGCAATCGGCGCCAGCGGCGGGCCGTCACCGGACGACCGGCCGCCGATTCCCACAGGTGGCGTGCGCTCGAGCGGCTGTTCGTTCGGTTCAAATTCCATGTGGACCTATGGGTCGTGTCCTTCGAGGTTATGGGGCGCTCGGCGGCGGCACCCGCCGCTTCGATGCCTGCTCGAACGCATACGCCAACTCGATCAACCGCGGCTCGCTGCAGGCCATGCCGGTGAAGCTCACGCCGTACGGCGCGGGTGCGAGCGTGAAGCCTTCCGGATAGGCGCCGGACGCGGGCGCCAGCGACGCCGGCAGGCTTGGCCCGCCGGGCGGCGGCTCGGGCACGAACAGCCCGAAGGGCACGATCACGGTGGGGTAGCCGGGCTTGGCGGCGATGCCGGCGCCGCTCGCGCCCGGGAACAGCAGCGCGTCGAGCTTCTGCGCCTTCATCACTTCGTCGATGCCGTGGGTTGCGGCCAGGCGGATGTCCCTCTCCCGATCGGCCTGCCACTTAGCGCGGTCCTTCTCGAGATCGAGCAGGTCGGAGTTGTCGAGGTTCACCTGTCCGTACTTGATGGCGTTGCGGTTACCGCGTGCGGTGTTGAAGGCGCGTAGCTCGGCGAGCGTGTTCACGGGCGCACTGGGCCCGAGCGAGGCCAGCCACGCGTTGAAGTCGCGCTTCATGCCGTACCACAGCACTGACGAGCAATTCGCGTCACGTGGACCCTTGTCGCACGCGCCGCCCCATAGCAGGAAGTTGTTCTTCGGGTCCTGGTCGACGACGCTGGGGATGTCGGCGTCGACGATCGTTGCGCCTTCCTTCTTTAGGATCTCGATCGCGTCGGCCATCGACTTGGCCTGCGCCGCGTTCAAGCCGCCACGAGGGTTCTTCTCGCCTGGAGGCGTCACGCGATCGTAGTAGTTCGCGCGCGGAATCCCGATGCGCGCGCCCTTCAGCCCCTCGCGCTTGAGGAACGGCGTGTAGTCACGATTCGGCGGCGCCTGGCACGTGCTGGTGGCGGTGTCGTTGGCATCGGGCGCGGCGCTTTCGAGCGCGCCAAACAGGATCGCCGCGTCGGTCACCGACTTCGCCATCGGCCCGGCCGTGTCCTGGTCGGCCGTGATCGGAATCACGCCGTAGCGGCTGATGCGGCCCACGGTGGGCTTGATGGCGGCCAGCATGTTCTGGTTGGCCGGGCTCAAGATCGACCCCGACGTCTCTGTGCCGACGTTGGCGGCCCAGAAATTGGCGGCCGTGCCGACGCCTGAGCTGGACCCGCCGGTGTTCAAGACCGGCCGGCCGTCATTGATGCCAGCCCGCGGGTCGCGACGGGGGTCGTACGGATTCATTCCGTAGCCGACCACCGCGTTGTAGTTGCCGGGCATGCCGTTGGTCACGAAATTGGCCAGCTCGGTGAGCGTCGTCTTGGCGATGATTACCGCGCCGGCGTCCCGCAGGTTGGCCGTCAGCGTCGCGTCGTACGGCGGCACCAGGTTCTCGAAGGCGATCGCCCCGCCGGTGGTGCGGAGGTCGGTGGTGTGAATGTTGTCCTTGAGGGCGATCGGGATCCCGTGAAGCGGGCCGCGGCTCGTGCCCGCCCGGCGCTCCTGATCGAGCCGGTCGGCCTCCTGCAAGGCCTTCGGGTTCACGGTGACGATGGCGTTGAGCTTGTCGTTGTAGAGCGCGATGCGCACCAGGTACTGCTCGACGAGCTGGCGGGACGTGACGCGCCCCTCCTGCATCGCCTGCTGCATGTCGGGAATCGTGGCCTCGACGACCGAGAACGGTGCCTGGGCCGGCGGCGCTGGAGCGGGGGAACACGCGCCGACCAACGTGGTGGCGAGAATCAGGGTCACGGCGAACGGTTTCATGCGGGCATCATGCGTCGAAGCGCGCGCGGCCCGCAAGCGCTAGCTGCGCGAGCCGAGCTTCTTCAAGACCGCTTCGAAATCTTCGGGCGGGGGCGCTGCCACGGCGATCGGGGCGCCCGTCAGCGGGTGCGGAAAGGCCAGCGTCCAGGCGTGCAGCATGTTGCGCTTGGCAACATGCAGCAGGTTGCGCTTGGCCGCCGCCCTGGCGCTGCCGGTCCTCGACTGGCGCGCGTCACCCTCGACATACACCCGCTCGCCCAGCAGCGGATGGCCAAGCTGCTCGAGGTGCAGGCGAATCTGGTGCTGCCGGCCGGTGTGGAGGCGCAACTCCAGCAGCGCCGCGTCCTTCAGCCGTTCCTTCACCCGATAATCGGTCGCGGCCTCGAGCCCCTCGTCCTCGTCATCAACCAGTTTCCGGCGTCCGCTTCGGTAGCCGGTCGAGATCTTCGCTTCAATCGTGCCCTGCGGCGGGCTGGGAATGCCCTGGACAACGGCCAGGTAGTGCCGTTCGAAAGCGTGGCGCTTGAACATCTCCCGTCCGGCGGCGTGCGCATCCTTTGAGAGCGCCACCGCGAGTGCGCCGGACGTGTCGCGATCCAAGCGATGCAGCATGCCGACATAACTCTTGTGTCCCAGCTTGAAGGCCATGTACTCCCGCACTCGCCTCAACACGGTGTCTTCAGAACTGCCCGCGTCGGGACTCGAGGGAATGGACAGCAGGCCGGCCGGCTTGTTGAGCACGATGATGTGCTCGTCTTCGTGGAGGATCTCGAAGTTGGCCCGCGCGCGCGACTGCGCGGGCCGGTTGCGATTGAGCTCGATGCTCGCGCTCGGCCCGGTCGCGACGGCCTCGTCCCGCTGGACCTGGCCGTCGACGGTGACCTGCCCCTTGGCAATGGCCTCGCGGAGCTGGCGCCAGGAGAGATCGGGATGCGCCTCTTTCAGACGCTGGTCGAGGCGCATCCCCTCATGTTACCCGCGCGGAGCGCGCAGCGGCACGAAGAACGAGCCGCTGCCACGGGCCACGAGCAGGACGACCGGCTTGTCCGATGCCGCGTCCAATCCTGCCCGCACCTGCTCGGTCGAGCGGACGGTCCGCCCGTTGATCTGCTGGATCACGTCGCCTGCCCGCAGGCCGGCGGAAGCCGCCGCGCCCGAGGGATCGATGTCCGTGATCACCACGCCTTCCACATCGCGGGGCAGTTCCAGCCGATCCGCGACCTGCGGTGTCAGCGGCTCGATGGTCAAGCCGAACTTGCCAGCACCGCTCGGGCCCGCGTCCTCGCTGCGCTTGGCGGCCGTGCTGGCCGCCATCTCTTCGAGGGTCGCCTTGACCTCGCTCGCCTTGCCTTCGCGCAGCACCCGCAGCGTCACCGTGCTGCCAGGCGTGGTCGCGGCAATCTCGTTGCGGAACGCGTTCGTGTCGACCACCGGACGACCCTGGTAGCCCAGGATCACGTCGCCCCGCTTGAGCCCCGCGCGCGCCGCTGCGCCGCCAGGAGTGACGTCACTGACCAGCGCGCCCTCGGTCTTGTCGAGGCCCAGGCCCGCCGCCAGGTCGCTCGTCACGCCCTGCACCATGACACCGAGCCGGCCGCGACGCACGCGACCGTTGCTGACGAGCTGATCCATCACGTGCTTCGCCATGTTCGACGGCACCGCGAAGCCAATGCCGATGCTGCCGCCCGATGGCGACAGGATCTGCGAGTTGATCCCGACCAGCTGGCCGGCGGTATTCACCAGCGCGCCGCCCGAGTTGCCCTGGTTGATGGGCGCGTCGGTCTGCAGGAAATCCTCGTAGCTGCCGTCGCCAAAGCCGGTGGCCCGGCCCTTCGCGCTGACAATGCCCATGGTCACCGTCTGGCCCACGCCAAGCGGGTTGCCCACCGCCAACACGAGGTCGCCGACGCGCATGGCCGTGGAATCGCCGATCGGCACCACCGGCAGGTCGGCCGCCTCGATCTTGAGCACTGCCAGGTCACTCGGCTCGTCGGCGCCAATCAGCTTCGCGTCGAGCACGCGCCGGTCCGCCAACTCCACCTGGATGCGGCCCGACTGCTCGACCACGTGGTGGTTGGTCAGGATGTAACCGTCGGTGCTCACGATGACGCCCGAGCCGAGCCCGCGCTGCATGGGCGACGGCATCGGCCGTCCGCCGCGCGGCGCGCGCTGCCCGAAGAGATCACCGAAGCCCTCTGGCAGCTGCGGCAACTGCGTCATCCGCGGCGACGCGCTGCGTTCGGTACGAATCGTCACGACCGCCGGGGTGACCTTGGCGACAACCTCCGCGAACCCCTGGGTCTCGATGCGGCCCTGGACGGCTGCCGCCGGCGCGGGCGCGGTACTGGCAGCCCGAGCGACGGGACTGGCCGGATAGCCGGTCCACGCCCCAAGGCTGGCGGCACCCAGAGCCAGTACCACGGCTCCGGCTCTCAATTGTGAACGGGTCATGAAACCTACCTCCTGTTTCTTCATACCCAGTAAGACGTCGGAGGGCCTTGCAGGAGCGTTACCGGGGCATTACATCGGTGTAATGGAGATCGGGTGCCTAGGGTGCCTAAGGTGCCTACGGTGCTATTGCGGCAGGGTGATCGTGAAGGTCGAGCCGTGACCGGGGGCGCTCTTTACCGCGACTGTTCCCCCCTGTGCCTCCACAGAAGCGCGAACGAGGCTCAGGCCGAGGCCGAGCCCCCGAGTTGTGCGGCTTTGATCGCCGCGGTATAGGCGGTCCCAGATCCTCGGGATCTCGTGTTCGGGGATGCCCGCTCCGGTATCGCGCACGCTGATGCTCACGACGCCTTCGCCTCGGCGCGCATCGACCGTCACCTGTCCACCGCTTGCCGTGTACTTGACGGCGTTGTCCACGAGGTTGGCCAGCGCCTGGCGCAGCCGATCGCGGTCGGCGGTGACGATGAGCTGTTCGGGCACGCGCGTGTGCAGTATCACACCGCCGTCTTCGGCGGTATCTTCGTAGACTGCGGTCACTTCGGCGGCGAGCTTCGCCAGATCCACGGGCTGCCGGTTCAGCGTCATGGTGCCGGTCTCGGCCTCGGAGATGTCCATCAGCGTCGTCAGCATCGACAGCACGCGCTCTGATTCTTCCAGGCAGTCTGACAGCGCCTCCCGGTGACGGGCCGGGTCGGTGGTGGCCAGGGCCGATTCGGCCGTCACGCGCAGGCGCGTCATGGGCGTGCGCAGGTCGTGCGCGACGTGGTCGAGGGCGTTGTGCATGCCGTGGATCAACGTGGTGATCCGCGCCAGCATCGCGTTGAACAACCCGCTCAACTCGTCGACCGCATCGCCGCGGCCGTAGACCGGCACGCGGTCGTCGGTCTGCCCGGTGCGGAGAATGCGCTGCACCGCATCGCGCAGGTCGCGCAGCGGCTTGAGCGTCGAGCGCGTCAGGAAGCTGCCGCCGATGATGCCGATCGCGACCGCCGCGGCGGCGCCGAGCAGGAGCACGCGGCGGAAGTTCGACAGCAGCTGGTCGCGCGATTCGCTGGTCTTGCCGACCTGCAGCACGGTGCCGCCGCCGAGCGGCAAGGTGGCCACCTCGAGCACCGCGTTGCGGTCGCGCGCGGGCACCTGGCCCCAGATGTCGTTGGGGCCGCCGGGCAGCTCCGACAACTCGAACGCGCCCCAGGTTTCGGGCAGCGAGTAGAGCAGCACGTCC
>JBEGVQ010000164.1:0-37121 GCA_041178345.1 Acidobacteriota bacterium
ATAATCGACGCTTATCGCCAGCGTCGATTGCCCTTATCCAAATGACCTTCGATCTCACCCCCGAACAGCAAGCCCTGGTTGACCGTGTCCGTGCCGCCGTGGCCGCTGGTCCAACCCTGGAATCACTGAAGGCGCTGCTTCACCGCGACGCCGTTCCGGCGACGCTCGTGGTCGAAGAGGTGTCGATGGCCGATGCCGGCCTGGGGGCGCAGCTGGGTTTCTCGGCGCTGGCGGGTGGACCGGCCGGGCCGGTGATGGCCTTGCCGGGCCTGCTGGGCAGCGAGGACGCGCTGGCGGCGGTTGGCGAGGCGCACCCGGTGCGCGCGCGGCTGGTCGCGGCGGCGGTGGCGCTCGGCGTTGCCCGGGCCGCGATCGCGCACGCCGTGGCGGCCATGAAGACTGCCGGCGTCAAGCCGGGCCCCGACGAGCAGCGGCCCCACTGGGTGATTGCCGACAGCGCGACCGAAGTTGAAGCGGCCCGGATGGTGACCTACCGGGCGGCGCAGGCCGTCGATCACAACGAGAGCAATGCGGCGATCCTCGTCGCGCGGGCGAAAGCGTTTGCGGCGAATGCGGCTGAGCACGCGGCGGACGCCGCGATTCGAATGGAAGGACCGGGCGGTTACGTTCGAGGCGGTGTGCTGGAGCGCCTCACGCGAGACGCCCGGACCCTGGCAGTGATTCTGACCTAGCCGAGAATATTCTTCGCGATCGTCATCAACTGCATGTTGGTGGTGCCTTCATAGATCTGTCCGATCTTCGCGTCGCGATAGAGCTTCTCGACCGGATACTCCTTGACGAAGCCGTTGCCGCCGAACAGGTTGATGGCCATCGAGGCGACCCGCTCGGCCACCTCCGACGAATACACCTTGCACATGGCCGCTTCGGTCAGGAAGGGCAGGCCCGCGTCGCGCAGCCGCGCCGAGTTGTAGACCAGCAGGCGCGTCGTTTCCACGTCGGTGGCCATGCGCGCCAGCTGGAACTGCACACCCTGAAAGTCGGCGATCGCCTTGCCGAACTGCTTGCGCTCCTTGATGTACTTGACCGTGTGATCGAGGGCGCCCTGCGCCAGGCCCAGCATCTGCGCGCCAATGCCGATGCGCCCTTCGTTCAACGTCTCGATCGCGACCTTGTAGCCCTTGCCGACCTCGCCGAGGATCTGCGACTTCGGCACGATGCAGTGGTCGAACAGCAGCTCGCACGTGCTGCTGGCGCGAATGCCGAGCTTGTCTTCCTTCTTGCCCACGGTAAAGCCCGGCGTGCCGCGATCGACGATGAACGCGGTGATGCCGCGGTAGCCGGCTTCGGGATTGATGGTGGCGAAGACGATGAACATGTCCGCTTCGTTGCCGTTGGTGATCCAGAGCTTGCGGCCGGTCAACGCGAAGCCGTCACCCTGTTCGACCGCCCGGGTCGTGAGGGCGAAGGCATCGCTGCCGGCGCCAGCCTCCGACAGGCAGTAGGCGCCGATCGTGTTCGACGCCAGCTTGGTGAGGTAGGTCTTCTTGATGGCGTCGCTGCCCCAGCGCATGACCGCGTTGATCACCAGCGTGTTCTGGACGTCCACCAGCACGCCCACCGACGGATCGACCCGCGAGAGGCTCTCGACGGCGAGCACCGAGTGGAAGAACGTGCCGCCGGCGCCGCCGTAGCTTTCCGGCACCTCGACGCTCAGCATGCCCATGCCGAAGAGTTTTTCGATCAGGGCCGGCGCCATCTTGGCGTGCTCGTCCATTTCGCGGGTCAGCGGGCGGACTTCCTGGTCGGCGAATTCGTAAACGCTGTCGCGGAAGATGGCTTCATCTTCGGCCAGCCTGGTCAGTGCAGGGGCCGGGGCGATGGTCTGGTTCATGGAGACGACAATGTTATCATCGACCCCGGGCATGCGCATGACTCCTTCGCGCGCGGTTCTCCTGCTGACGGCCACCCTGGCGGCGGCCGCAGCTGGTCTGCGCGCGCAGGCGCCCGCGCCCCAGCCCCCGGCGGGGCAGGAGAAGCCGGCCGAGACGCCAGCTGCCCAACCCCCCGCCGTGCCTGACGGCGGCCAGCCGGTCTTCCGCACCGGCATCAATTTCATCCGCGTCGACGCCATCGTCACCGACCGCCAGGGCAACCCGGTTGACGACCTGAAGCTCGAAGACTTCGAGATCAGCGAAGACGGCAAGCCGCAGAAACCGGAAACGTTGCGCCTGGTGAAGATCGATCCCGCGGTTGCGCCCAGCTACACGCAGCGGACCATTCGCACGCGGCTCGACGAGGAGACGGCGGCCGCCGACGAAACGTCGCGGATCTTCGTGTTCTTCCTGGACGACTACGCCGTGCGCCGCGAGAGCAGCATGTCGGTGCGCCGGCCCTTGATCGAGTTCATCACCAATGAACTGGCGCCGAACGACCTGGTCTCGGTGATGTACCCGTTGACCCCGATCGATGCCGTGACGCTGACGCGCAACCACCAGGGCGTGATCAACACCATCGAGAAGTTCGAGGGCCGCAAGTACAACTACGACCCGATCAACGACCTGGAGCGGCAGTACGTCTACAAGCTGACGCCCGATGCCATCGAGCGGCTGCGACGGCAGGTGTCACTGACCGCCATCCGCGGCATTGCCACCAAGCTCGGCTCCCTGCGCGAGGGCCGCAAGTCGTTGATCCTGGTCAGTGAAGGCTACTCGGCGCTGCTGCCGCCGCAGTTGCGCAGCGACCAGCCGGGCGGCTTTGGCGACCCCGGCCGCGCGACCCGCGACCCCTTTGCGGGCGACAACAACACCCTGGAGGATCGCGTCCAGTTTTCGGCCAGCCTCGACTTGCTGCAGGAACTGGAGGACGTGTTCGCGGCGGCCAATCGCAACAACACCTCCATCTACGCCGTCGATCCTCGCGGCCTGTCCACCGGCGAGTTCGACATCAGCACCAACATCTCGGGCACGACCAGCCAGCGCTTCCTCAACAACAGCATGGACAGCCTGCGCTCGCTCGCCGAGAACACCGACGGCCGGGCCATCGTCAACCGCAACGATCTCGGCACCGCGATGAAGCAGATTGTTCGCGACGCCAGCGCCTACTACTTGATCGGCTACACCTCGTCGCAGGCGCCGATGGACGGCAAGTTCCACGAGATCCGGGTGCGCGTGAAGCGGCCCGGCGTGCAGGTGCGCGCGCGCAAGGGTTATTGGGCGTATACCGAGGCGGACGTCAAGCGTGCCGAAGCCGGCCCGAGGGCCGGTCCGCCGGTGGCGGTCACCCGGGCGCTGTCGACGCTGGCGCCCCTGACGAATCGCCGTTACGTCCGCACGTGGCTTGGCACTGAGCGCGGCGCCAACGGCCTGGCGAAGGTGACGTTCCTGTGGGAGCCGTTGCCACCGACGCCCGGCGTCAGGCGCGACGAAGCCCGCCGCGTCACCGTGCTGGCCACCAATGCCGCTGGCGACATCGTCTATCGCGGGCGCGTGCCCTCCACCCCGGGGACGGCCGGGACCGGGGCGGCCGTCAGCTTCGACGCGAAGCCGGGTAAGCTCGACCTGCGGCTCACCATTGAGGGCGACGGCACTGGGATGCTCGACACCGAG
This sequence comes from Acidobacteriota bacterium, assembly GCA_041178345.1. Taxonomy (GTDB): domain Bacteria; phylum Acidobacteriota; class Vicinamibacteria; order Vicinamibacterales; family UBA2999; genus 12-FULL-67-14b. The sequence goes on from JBEGVQ010000164.1 coordinate 3,567, forward strand.
AACCGCGAGCTGATCGTGCCGGACCTGACCGCGCCGGAGCTCATGCTTGGCACGCCGAAGGTGTGGTTCGCCAGGAACGCCCGGGAGTTCACCGCGCTCGCCGCCGCCGCCGGCACGCCGCCCACGGCGATTCGCGAGTTCCGCCGCACCGATCGCCTGTTGGTTCGGGTCGATGCGTTCGCGCCCGGGACCGCGCCGGCCGCGGTGACGGCGGCGCTGCTGAACCAGGCCGGCACGAAGATGGGGGATGTCGCCGTGGCGCAGCCGGCCGCGGCCGGCGCGCCCTACACGGTCGATCTCTCCCTGGCGAGCTACGCAGCGGGGCAGTATCTGCTGGAGCTGACCGCAAATAGCGAAGGCCACAAGCCGGTGAGCGAACTCGTGGCCTTCAGACTTACTTCCTGAGAGCCCCGGCTGACCACCTTCGCCAAGCCTACGGCGGTCAAGAAGCCGGAGGCTACATCGTCAACTACGCGTACATTCCGCCAAACCCCGCGTCAGTCTTATAATTAAGGGCGATATGAAAAGCGTGGCCGACCCGGCAGGCACCCGGAAACAGCGCTGGGAACGTGAGGTTCTCGAGCCCACCCTGCGCAAGTCGCCGGAGCGGAAGGGCCCCTTCACGACGATTTCCGGCCGGCCGATCGAACGGCTCTACACTTCCGACGACGTCGCCGGCATCGACTACGACCGCGACATCAACAACCCGGGCGAGTTCCCCTATGTGCGCGGCATTCACCCCACCGGCTACCGCGGCAAGCTGTGGACGATGCGCCAGTTTGCCGGGTTCGGGACGCCGGAAGAAACCAACCAGCGCTACAAGGACCTGATCGCCGCCGGCGGCACCGGCCTCAGCGTGGCCTTCGACCTGCCGACGCTGATGGGCCGCGACCCCGACCACGAACTCTGTCTCGGGGAAGTCGGCAAGTGCGGCGTCAGCATCATGTCGCTCGCCGACATGGAGCGCCTGTTCGAGGGCATCTCGCTCAGCGCGATCACGACCTCGATGACCATCAACTCGCCGGCGCCGATGATCTTCGCGATGTACCTGGTCGTCGCCGAGCAGCAGGGCGCCGACTGGAAGACCATTTCGGGCACGATCCAGAACGACATCCTCAAGGAGTTCATCGCCCAGAAGGAATACATCTTCCCGCCGCGCCCCTCGATGCGCTTGATCACCGATATCTTCGGGTTCTGCGCGCAGGAGGTGCCCAAGTGGAACACCATTTCGGTGAGCGGGTACCACATTCGCGAAGCGGGCTCGACCTCGCTTCAGGAACTGGCATTCACCCTGCGCGACGGCCTGGAATATGTCCAGTACGGCGTGGATGCCGGCCTCGACGTCGACGATTTCGTGCCGCGCATGTCGTTCTTCTTCAACTCGCACAGCGACTTCTTCGAGGAGATCGCCAAGTACCGGGCCGCGCGCCAGCTGTGGGCCGAGGCGATGAAGAATCGCTTTGGCGCCAGGAACCCCCGCTCGTGGGCGCTGCGTTTCCACACCCAGACCGCCGGCGTGTCGCTGACGGCCCAGCAGCCGTATAACAACGTCGTGCGCACGGCGCTGCAGGCGCTGGCCGCCGTGCTCGGCGGCACCAACTCGCTCCACACCAACTCGCTGGACGAGGCCCTCGCGCTGCCCACCAGGGAGACGGCGACCATTGCCCTGCGCACACAGCAGATCATCGCCCACGAGAGTGGCGTGACCAACGTGGTCGATCCGCTGGGCGGCTCGTATTTCATCGAGAAGCTCACCCAGGACATGATCGACGGCACCTTGAAGTACTGGGACACCATCGACGGCATGGGCGGCATGGTCGAGGCGATTGAGCGCGGCTATCCGCAGAAGGAAATCGCCGAGGCCTCGTACCAGTTCCAGCAGGCGGTCGAGCGCAAGGAGAAGGTGATTGTCGGCGTCAACGAGTTCATCCAGGCCGACGACAAGCCGATCGAGATTCTCTACATCGACGACACCGCGTCGGGCGTGCAGCTGAAGCGGCTGGCCGAATTGAAGCAGTCGCGCGACCACGAGCGCGTGCAGCGCTCGCTGTCAGCCCTGAAGGACGTGGCGAAGGGCACCGGTAACACCATGGTGCCGCTGCTCGAGTGCGTGCGCGCGTACGCGACCGTGGGCGAGATGTGCGACGCCTTGCGCGAGGTGTGGGGCGAATATGAAGAAGTGCCGGTGATATGAGTCAAAAGATACGGGTCGTGATTGCGAAGCCGGGGTTGGATGGCCACGATCGTGGCGCCAAGGTGATTGCGCGCGCCTTGCGCGATGCCGGCATGGAGGTGATTTACACCGGCCTGCGGCAGACCCCCGAGATGATCGTCTCGGCGGCGCTGCAGGAAGACGCCGACGTGATTGGGCTGTCGATCCTGTCGGGCGCCCACATGCACATCTGCCCGCGGGTCATGGAACTGCTGAAGGAGAAGGGCCTGGCCGACGTCCAGGTGGTGATCGGCGGGATCATTCCCGACGTCGACCTGCCCAAGCTGCATGCCATGGGCATTCACGGCATCTTCATTCCCGGCACGCCGATGCAGCACATCATCGACTACATTGCCGCCAACGCGCGGGCCCGGGTCTGAGGTGTTGATGCACCAGCGTTGGTCCGAGACGGGGAAGTAGCCGGTTTCATGCACACCTTGCTGCTCGCCGACGACAGCATCACGACCCAGCGCGTCGTCGCACTGACGTTTGCCGACGAGGCGTTCCGCGTGGTCACGGTCTCGGATGGGCAGCAGGCCCTGGACGCGATGGCCGCCACGCGGCCCGACATCGTGCTGGCGGCCACGACCTTGCCGCGCACCAACGGCTACGAGTTGTCGGAGCGGATGCGCGGCAGCGAGACGCTGCGCGACATCCCGGTATTGTTGCTGTCGGGCGCCTTCGAGGTGGTGGATGCGGCGAAGCTCGCGACGTGCGGCGCCCGAGGGGTGATCGAGAAACCACTAGAGCCTACTGCTGTGATTCGTCGAGTTCGAGAGCTGCTCGGTCTGAAGGATGCGCGGACGGCCATGCCGGCGGGCCGCCTGGTGACCGCCCCCGATGTGGCGCCCGACGCGCGGAAGCCGGCCCGCGCGGGCGCGCCGCCGGCGCGCCCGCCCCAGGTGTCGTCCTGGGATGAACTGCGCCAGGAGCCCGGCCTCGAACCAGACGCCCGCCCGGTCGAGGGGGGGGGCAACGGCTCGGGCCGCGAGGACGATCTCGACACCCTTGACGCGGCGTTCGATTCCCTCGACCAGCACCTCGCCGGCCGCCACCAGGATTCGCAGGCGTCCAGCCGCAACCCGCCGCCGCCGCTCGGCCAGGCGTCCGGCGCGGCCGACCCGCGCTCGCCTGGACGCGGGCCGGCGATGACGATCGAGGGGCAGGCCTCGAACTCGGTCTTCGAAGTCGACACCGACTGGTTCTCCGACGAGGACAAGGAACGCGATCGGGCCGTTGGCCGCGACCTCGTGGCCGATACCCACGTGGCCCTGCCGCCTCGGCCCGAAGCCGGACCCGCCCATCCGATCTTCGAAGTAGACGATGAGTGGTTTGCGGAAGACGAGAAGGCGCGTGAAGTGCGCATCGCCCAACCGCGCGACGTCGCCGCCCCGTCCCCGCCGGGCTCGGTGGCCGACGACTTTGCCGCGCTGTTGGCCTTCGAGACCGGCGACGGTCCGGCGCTGCCACTGGCTGCGCCGGTGGTCGTTCAGGTGGCCGCTCCCGAGTTCACCGAGGAGATCCTCGATCAGATCGCCCAGCGCGTGGTGGAGCGGCTCAACGCCGCCTCCTTTGGCGCCGACCTGCGCGAGGCCATGGCGGCCTCGGTCCGCGAAACCGTGCGGTCGCTCGTGTCCGAGACGTCCGAGCGGTTGGTCCGCGACGAGATCGCGCGCGTCAGGGCTCGCGCGGAGCGCGACACCCAGTAGGCCTGGCGGAGGCAACCCTTCCGTGTCCGCCGTAGCTTCAGCGACGGGGGCAGGGTCGCCTGGCCTGGGTCCGCCCGGGCGTGTTCCGCGAGATAATGGGGGATATGCCCGTCCCCGAAAAGCCCGTACTGGAAGGCCTGGAAGCCACGCTATCGGCGAAGTGGGAGCGTGACGGCACCTACCGGTTCGACCGCACCAAGTCCCGCGACCAGGTCTACTCGATCGATACGCCGCCGCCGACCGTGAGCGGGTCGCTTCACGTTGGGCACGTCTTCTCGTACACCCACACCGACATCGTGGCCCGCTTCCAGCGCATGCGCGGGAAGGAAGTGTTCTACCCCATGGGGTGGGATGACAACGGGCTGCCGACCGAGCGCCGGGTGCAGAACTACTTCGGGGTGCGGTGCGACCCGTCGCTGCCGTACGACCCATCGTTCGTGCCGCCTGAAAAGCCGGACAAGCACGCCATCTCGGTGTCGCGTCCCAACTTCATCGAGCTGTGCGTCAAGCTGACGGTCGAAGACGAGCAGGTCTTCGAGCAGTTATGGCGCTATCTCGGCCTGTCGGTCGATTGGTCGATGACCTATGCGACCATCGGCCGTCCCGCCCAGCGCGTGTCGCAGATCATGTTCTTGCGGCATCTCGCGAAGGGGCTGGCATACCAGGTGGAAGCGCCAACGCTGTGGGACGTGGACTTCCGGACCGCGGTCGCCCAGGCAGAACTCGAAGATCGCGAACAGCCGGGCGCGTACCACAAGATTAATTTTGCCACGGCAGGTGGGACGGGGGTGGTCGCGATTGAAACCACGCGCCCCGAGCTGATCCCGGCCTGCGTGGCGCTGGTTGCGCATCCAGACGATGCGCGCTATCAGCCGCTGTTTGGTACGGAGGTGGTCACGCCGATCTTCGGCGTGAAAGTGCCGGTGCTGGCGCACGCGCTGGCTGATCCCGAAAAGGGCAGCGGCATCGCCATGATCTGCACGTTTGGCGACACCACCGACGTGACCTGGTGGCGCGAGCTCAAGCTGCCGGTGCGCGCCATCGTGCAGCCGAACGGCGCGCTGGGCCGTGTGACCTGGGGTGAGCCAGGATGGAAATCCGCCGACGTGGCGCGCGCGCAACAGGCGTACGACCAGCTGGCCGGCCTGTCGGCAAAGAAGGCGCAGGCGAAGATGGTCGAGTTGCTGCGCGACAGCGGCGCCCTGCAGGGCGATCCCAAGCCGATCACGCACAACGTCAAGTTCTACGAGAAGGGCGATCGCCCGCTCGAGATCGTGACCAGCCGCCAGTGGTTCATCAAGACCATCGACCATCGCGACCAGTTCATCAAGCGCGGACGCGAGATCGCGTGGCATCCGGAATACATGCAGGCCCGTTACGAGAACTGGGTGAATGGCCTCAATGGCGACTGGTGCGTGAGCCGCCAGCGCTTCTTCGGTGTGCCGATCCCGGTCTGGTACCCGCTGCGCGCCGACGGCACGACTGACTACAACCGCCCGCTGGTGCCGGCCGAGTCGCGGCTGCCCATCGACCCGTCCACCGACGTGCCCGAGGGATACACCGCCGGCCAGCGCGGCATGCCCGGCGGCTTCGTCGGCGATCCCGACGTCATGGATACCTGGGCGACCTCGTCGGTGTCGCCGCAACTGGTGACCTTGTGGGAAACCGATCCCGAGATCTTCACGCGCACGTTCCCCATGGACCTGCGCCCGCAGGCGCATGACATCATCCGCACCTGGCTGTTTTCATCGGTGGTGCGGGCGCACTTCGAGAACGAGTCGGTGCCGTGGACCAACGCCTCGATTTCTGGCTGGGTGCTCGATCCCGACCGCAAGAAGATGTCGAAGTCGAAAGGCAACGTGGTCACGCCGCTTGGCCTGCTGCAGGAGTACGGCTCCGATGGCGTGCGCTACTGGGCCGCGCGCGGTGGCCCGGGCGTCGACACCGCGTTTGACGTCGGCCAGATGAAGATTGGCCGCAAGCTCGCCATGAAGGTGTTGAACGTGTCGAAGTTCGTGCTGGCCGGCGAGCAGCCGGCCGGCGCGGTCACCGAAGCGCTCGACCGCGGCATGCTGCAGAACCTCGCCAACCTCGTGGACGAGGCGACCGCCGAGCTCGATCAGTACGAGTACGCCAAGGCACTGGCCAAAATCGAGTCGTTCTTCTGGGATTTCTGCGACAACTACGTCGAGGCCGCGAAGTCGCGCCGCTACGGGGATTTTGGCCCCGAGGCGGCCGCGTCGGCGTCGACCGCGATGCGATTGGCCCTGTCGGTGCTGTTGCGGCTGCTGGCGCCGTACCTGTCGTTCGTGTGCGACGAGGTGTGGTCGTGGTCGAACGACGGCTCCGTGCATCGCACGGCGTGGCCGACCCGCGCCGAGTTGATTGCCGTCTCCGGCACCGACGCCGCGGCGCAGCGATCGGTGCTCGACCTGACCGAGGCGCTCAACGCCATTCGCAAGGCCAAGACCGACCGGAAAGTGTCGGTCGGCACGCCGGTCCAGGAAGTGATCTACTTTGCCGGAGCGGAAGCGGCGACGAGCCTGGCGCTCGTGGAGCGCGACCTGAAGGCGGCCTGCCGCGCCGACGGCCTGGTGCTCAAGGCCGGCGAGCCGCGCGTCGAGATCACGCTCAAGCCCCCCTCCGCCGAGGCTACGGGGGACAGGCCGGCCGAGGCGTAATGGCCCCCCTCCGCCAAGGTTACGGCGGGCAATGGCCGCTATCACCGGAGGCGTATCGCGGCCTGGATCGCGAGGCGCGCGCCCTGCTCGAAGCCGAAGGCACTGCCTTGAATGTCCTGCAGCGCCTGTCTGGCATCGCCACCCTGACCGCCAGCTTCGTCGAGGCGGCGGCCGGTGGCATCGCGATTCTCGACACCCGGAAGACCACCCCCGGCTTCCGCGCCCTCGAGAAGTACGCGGTCCGCTGCGGCGGCGGCCGCAATCACCGGCAGCGCTTGGACGATGGGATCCTGATCAAGGACAACCACAAGCGGCTGGCAGGCGGGGTGCGCGTCGCGGCCGAGCGGGCTCTCGGCGGCGCACACGGACTGCCGGTCGAAGTGGAAGTGGAGACGCTCGAAGAACTGGACGAGGTGCTGCCGACCGGCGTCCCGCGCATCCTGCTCGATAACTTTACGACCTACGACATTCGGGAGGCCGTCAAGCGGATTGGCGGTCGCGCCGAGATCGAGATTTCGGGCGGCGTGACGCTGGCCCGCATGCCCGAACTGGCCACCACGGGCGCGCGGTACGTCTCGGTGGGCGCCCTCACGCATTCCGCGCCGAGCGCGGACCTCAGCTTCGAACTCGAGCCAGCCTGATGCTGCCCGACGACCTGGCGGCGGCGCTTGACGCGCTGCGGGACCGGCGTCCCGGCCTGCCTCTCGACGTGCGCTGGCACGCGGAGGTGCCGTCGACCATGGACGTGGCGGCGGATTTGGTGGCGGCGGGGGCAGAGCACGGCGTCGTGGTGGCGGCCGACGTCCAGGCCGCGGGCCGCGGCCGCCGCGGCCGCGTGTGGGAATCGCCGCCGGCTGCGGGTCTGTACTTCTCGTTCATCGCCCGCCCGCCGCTGCGGGCGAACGCGACGCTCCCGCTGGTGACACTGGCCGCCGGGGTCGCGGTTCGCGACGGCATTCACGCGGCGCTTGGATGGGCCCCGGAACTCAAGTGGCCGAACGACGTAATGGTGGGCCGCCGCAAGCTCGCCGGCATCCTGGCCGAGGGCCTGGCCGTGGGTACGCCGGCGCAGGCGGTGGTGATCGGCGTGGGCCTGAACCTGCGGCCTTCGGCCTATGCGGCAGACGTCGCCGCGCGGGCGACGTCGCTCGAAGCGGAGCTCGGTCGTGCCGTCGACCGCGGGCAGGTGCTGGCCGCGGTCCTGGCCGCACTGGCGGATCGCCTGGCCGCGCTGGCCAGAAGTCCTGGTGATATTCTGCAGGCGTGGCGCGCGGCGTCACCAAGTGCGACCGGGACGCGCGTGGAGTGGGATGGCCGCACCGGAACGACGGCCGGCATCGACGATTCGGGCGCCTTGTTGATTCGCACGTCGGCTGGCGTTGGACGTGTGATCGCCGGCGAGCTGACCTGGCACTTCTGACTTCGCACCGTAGGCACCTGAGGCACCTTAGGCACCATGCTCTTAGCAATCGACGTCGGCAACACCAATATCGTCATCGGCCTGTTCCAGGGACGCGACCTGGTCCACAGCTGGCGGCTGACGACGATCCGCGAGCGGACCGCCGACGAGCTGGGCATTCTCGTGACCGACTTGTGCGAGCACCATCAGATCACACGCCAGCAGATCTCCGGCATCGTGATCGCCTCGGTGGTGCCGCCGCTGACCGCCACGCTGCAAGCGATGGCCGTCAAGTACTTCGAGCGCACGCCGCTGCTGTTCGAGCCGGCCGTGAATGGCGGCATGCCGATCCTCTACGACAACCCGGCCGAGGTCGGCGCCGATCGGGTCGTCAACGCGCTCGCCGCGCTCGATCAATGGGGCGTGGGCACGCCGATCATCGTCGTGGACTTCGGCACCGCGACGACCTTCGACGCGATTTCCGCCAAGGGGGAATACCTGGGTGGCGTGATTTGCCCGGGGCCGCAGATCTCCGCGGATGCGCTGTTCCAGCGCGCGGCGCGGCTGCCTCGCATCGAGGTCAGGAAGCCGGCGAAGGTCATCGGCACCAATACCGTCGCGTCGATGCAGTCCGGGCTGTTCTGGGGATACGTGGACATGGTGGAGGGCCTCGTGCGCCGCATGAAGGCCGAGCTCGGCGGTCACGCGCTGGTGATCGCCACCGGTGGCCTCGCGGTGGTGGTGGCGCCAGAGTCGTCGCTGATCGATCACGTGGACGTCGAGTTGACGCTGTACGGCTTGCGGCTGGTCTGGGAGCGTCAAGCCCCAGACCCCGGGCCCCAGGCCTGACGACCGTGACCGACGTTGACGGGTATTGCCGCGAGCTCGAGGCCTACTTGTGTCGCAAGAATGACGGCCACCTGATTCGCATCACGGGGCCGGCGTTCGAGCGGGTGGTGGCGTGGGCGCACCAGGGCATTCCCCTGAAGGTCGCCGAGGCCGGCATCGACCGCTACTTCGAGCGCTACTACCGGAAGGGCCCGCGCCGGCGCCCGGTGCGGATTGATTTCTGCGAAGCCGACGTGCTCGACGCGTTCGACGACTGGCGCCGCGCGCTGGGCATTGCCGGGGTCGTGCCCGATGCCGCGGGCGGACCCGATGTCGAGGAGCCGGTGCCCGGCGCCGGCCGGTCGCGCCGGTCGCTGGCGTCGCAGATCGAACGGGCCTTGTCGCGCCTGACCGTCTTGCGCGGCAGTGACAAGGCTGGTCCGGCGATTGGCGCCGCGCTCGATGCCGCCGTGCGCGCCCTCGACGCGCTGCAGCCCGAGGCGGCGCGCGCCCGCGGCGAGGCCCGTGACGCTCTGTTACTGAGGGTCGCGGCGGTTGACGCCGCACTTGTCGCGGCCGCCATCGGGGCGCTCGGTGACGGGGCGCGGGCCGAGATCGAGCACGAGGCCGACGCCGAACTGGCGCCGTTCCGCCAGCGGATGGCGGCCGAGGCTTACGCCCAGACGCGTCGCGCCGCGATCGATCGGCTGGTGCGTCACCATTTTGACTTGCCGGACCTCGGGGCCTGACAAGTGGGGTCTGGCACCTTGACATCGAATTCGTGGCAGTTTCTGCCACCATCGCAAAACCCGCTTCGTTCTTCACGTTAAGGTGCCAGACCCCATGAACAGAGGCGATCGACTCACGCTCACCCTTGAACGGCCCGCGGCGGGCGGCCGCATGATCGCGCGCCACGAAGGCGCGATCGTCTTCGTGGCCGGCGCCATTCCCGGCGAGGTGGTCGAGGCCGAGGTCGAGAAGGTGCAGCGCGGCACCGGCTGGGCCATCACCCGGCGGGTGATCGAGCGGTCGCCCGACCGGGCGCCCGATGCCGCCGACGGCTCGTCGCCGTCCGATGGCGGCTGCGGGGGCTGTGTCTTCGCGCACATCAGCTACGACCGCCAACGCTCGATCAAGGCGGCGATCATCGAAGACGCGTTCCGGCGCCTGGGTCGCATCACGCTCGACGCGCCGGTCGAGGTGCTGGCGTCGCCGGTCGACGGCTACCGCATGCGGGCGCGCCTGCACGTCCGCAACAGCCGCATCGGCTTCTTTCGCGAAGGCACCCACTCGCTCTGTGAGGCCGGGCCGACGCGACAGCTGCGGCCAGACACGCTGTTGGTGCTGCAGGCGCTGGAGCAATCGCTGGAATTGCTGGGGCGCGACACGATCGGCGAGATCGAGCTGTCGGAGAACCTCGATGCGAGCGAACGCGCCCTTCATCTCGAGCTCTTGCCGAATGCCGATCCCTCGCGACTGGCAGCGGTGACGACCCTCGCGGGCCTGACCGGGGCGACGTGCGCACCACCCGACACCGCGCGGACGATGGACCTGTGGGGGACGGGGGTGGTGTCGGACGTGGTCTCCGGAGCCACGCTGTCGCGTCACGCACGGTCATTCTTCCAGGGCAACCGCTTCCTGTTGCAGCCGCTGGTGGACCACGTGCTGTCGCAGGTTGTTGACGGCCCGGTGCTGGACCTCTATGCGGGCGTCGGCTTGTTCAGCCTGGCGGCGTCGCACGCCGGCCATGGTCCCGTGGTCGCCGTCGAGGGCGATCGGTTCTCATCCGCGGACCTGCGGCGCAACGCGTCGGCCCGCGCAGATGTCCGGGTGCGCAGTGAGGCGGTGGAAGCCTACTTGCCCCACGCGACCAAGGCCTCGACCATCATCATGGACCCGCCTCGGACGGGACTGTCGAAGCAAGCGTTGGCCGGGGTGATGGCGGTGCAGTCAGCGCGAGTGATCTACGTGTCGTGCGACGTCGCGACGCTGGCGCGCGATGCGCGTCTCCTGGTGGATGCCGGTTACCAGATGGCCGGCATGCGCGCGTTCGATCTCTTTCCGAACACCGCGCACATCGAGACGGTCACCGTGTTCGCGCGCTAGCCGCCTGCACGAACCCCTCGAACAGCGAGCGGAACTCGCCGGTGCGCCAGAAGTTCTCGGGGTGCCACTGCACGCCCATGCAGAACGCGCCGCCCGGTTTCTCCATGGCCTCGATCACGCCGTCGGGCGACGTGGCGGTGACCTCGAAGCCGGGAGCCACCTTCGCCACCGACTGGTGGTGGCGGCTGTTGACGTGGCACGTTTCGCCGTCTTCCATGTGCTCGGCCAACAGTGTCGACAACCGCGAGTCTTTCGACACCCACACTTCGTGAGCGACGTGCGCCCGCGGCTCGAGCACCGAATGATCGAGCGCGCCGGGGACCTGGCTGGGAATGTCCTGGATCAGCGTGCCGCCCATGGCCACGTTCAGCAACTGCATGCCGCGGCAGATCGCCAGGAACGGCACGTTCGCGGCAATCGCCGCCCTGGTCAGCGCGATCTCGAAGGCGTCGCGATCGGTTTCGGCCGACTGGAACGTCTCGTGCGGCGTCTCGCCGTAGAGGGTCGGATCGACGTCGCCGCCGCCGGTCAGCATGATGCCGTCGAACCGCGCCACGATCTGCTCCGGTAACTCACCGCCGGCGGCCACTTCGACGGGCTCGCCCCCGGCCCGGCGCACGGACTCCACGTAGTCGGACATCCGGCGGTTCTGGGCGATCGCAATCAGGGCCATATGCAGCAAGCGTCCTACATTCGGGGGGGAACGGCAACGCCCATCAAGTCGAGCATGCGCGTCAGCTGGAGGCGGAAATACGCCACCGCCGCGGCCCGCCAGCGGCGGACGTCGTCGCGCTCCTCGTTGAGAATCTGGGCGCGGTGGTAGAAGGCGTTGAACATCTGGGCCAGGCCGAAGCCGTATTTCGCCAGGACCGCGAACTCCAGCGTCCGGACCACCTGCTCGACGATCTCGTCCAGGCGCGAGGCCTCGAGGACCAGGGCCCACAGTTCGTGGTCGCCGTCGCTGCCGTTGATGAAGTCGGACGGGGCGGCCGGCAGGGGCGCGAGCATCGCGGTCTCGTCGATCCCGAGCCGATCGTGAAGCTTCTGGAAGATGTTGTTGGCCCGCACCACGGCGTACTGCAGGTACGGCCCGCTTTCGCCCTCGAAGCTGAGCGCCTCGTCGATGTCGAACGCGATCACCTTGGTGCGCGAATACTTGATCAGGAAGTAGCGGACCGCGGCGATGCCGATCGCTTCGGCGATGCGGCGGCGCTCGCCCTCCGGCAGTTCGGGCTGGCGCCGTGCCACCTCGGTCATGGCCTTGTCGATCACGCGATCGATCAGGTCGTCGGCCTTGACGCCCAGGCCCTTGCGGCCCGATACCTCGACGAATGGCCGCTTGGCGTCTTCGGAGTCGGGCGGCGGCGCAAACCCGAGCTCCTTCGCGGTGGCGTGCGAGAGCGCGACCATTTCGTACGAGAAGTGGGTGAGGCGGTCGGCTTCGGCCGGGTGCCCGATCGCCGTCAGCGCCTGCTTCAGCAGCTTCTGCAGGTACGCCTGGCGCACGTCGATCACGTTGTAGGTGGCGGCGGCGGCGCCGAACGGTGGATGGTCCTTCACCGCCAGTGACGGGTCGCTGGTGGTCGCCCAGAGCGGCTCGCCGTTCATGCGGGTGGCGAACGGCCGATAGTAAAAGTCATGGCCGAGCAGTCCCGACTTCCAGAACTGGTAGGCCATGTCCTTTGCCACGTAGACGGCGGTGCCGTTCGAGCGCACGATCACTTTCTCTCGTGACTCCGGGTCGTCCTCGTCCGGATTCGGCGCGGTGTCAGGATCATCGATCTTCATCACCCAGCAGCCGGCGTGCTTGCCTTCGTTCTGGAGGTAGACCGCGCCGGTGGCTTTCATCGCGTCAAATGCGCGGGCCCAGAACTTCAGGCGGAGGATGTCGCCTTCCCACGTGAGCAGCTGGTAGTCGATGTTCAGCCGCGCCATGGTCGTGAGGTGCGCGCGCACCACCGTGTCGGCAATGAACGCGGCCAGGCCGGCCGTCGGCTCGACGCCGTGCTCGAGGTCGTGCAGCGTCGCGGCGCGAATCTTCAGCCGTTCCCGGTCGCCGTCGTACCACTCGGTCACGCGGGCGTAGAGATCCCAGCAGTAGTAATCAAAGCGCGTGGTCGCGGCCAGCTGGCGCGCGCCGGCCAGGTCGATCTTCTCGAACTCGCGGAAGCCGACCACGACGTCGGCCACTTGCACGCCGGTGTCGTCGATGTAGTTCTGCACCTCGACCGGCGTGCCGCGGAAGCGCAAGGCGCGCACCAGCGTGTCGCCGAGGGCGGCATTGCGCAGGTGGCCGATGTGCGCGGCCTTGTTCGGGTTGATCGCGGTGTGTTCGACGATGGTCTTGTCGGCGCGCCGCGGCGGCGCGGGCAGCGTGCCGGCGAGGCCGAGCCGCGCCAGCAGGAACGCGGGGCGGTCCAGGAACACGTTGAGGTAGCCGTTCGGGGCCGCCTCGACCCGGGTGACGCCCGGAACCGGGCCGAGCGCGTCGGCGATCGCCTGCGCGATCACTCGTGGCGCCTGGCGGAGCCGGCGCGCCAGGTCGAACGCGACCGGCGTGCCGAGGTCGCCCATGGTCCGGTTGGGCGGCGTCTCGATGGGAATGTTCAGGCCGGGATCGTGGATCTCGTAGCGTTCGGCGAGCACGGCGCGCACACGCGCCTTGAGCTGTTCGTGAAGGGGAAGAATCATGATGCTGGTTCGTTGACTCGATCGAAGCGAAGCGGTACGCTCACGTTATCATTTCCCTACGGCTTCGTCATGGTTGACGCTGGAATCGGCCGCCTGCTCATTTCGAGTCTGCACCAGGGCATCGCCGATGTTTCACCAGGCCGGCTCGATTTCTACGAAAACTGGTTGAGCCCCGCCGGGATGCGCGACGGGCGCATCGGCCTCGCCCCGCTCGGCGCCGTGCTCAGCTTCGTGCACCGGGAAGAGCCGCCGTCGAACGAGCAGATTGCCACCCGCGCCGGCGTCTGTGCTGCCGACTGGACCTACCAGGAACTGTCGGGCCTGCGCCGATGGTACATCCACCGCCTGCCGCTCGGCCTGCGGTCGCGCGCCGCCCTCTCGCTCGCCAGGCGGCTCATCCTGGCGACGGTCAGGCAGTCCAAGGTCAACCGACGGATGCGGGGCGCCACGGCGACGATCGACATCGACTCGGAGCTGTGCCGGCAACTGCGCGACCCGGCGACCTATCCCATGCGCGGGTTCTACGCCGCCGCCCTGCAGCAGTTGTGCGCGCACTGCCATGTCGACGCGACCGTTCAGTTCGCCGGCGAGCGCTCCGGCGGTTTGAGCCTGGCGGTCACGGTGAACGGTGCCGGCCCCAGCCCAGGGGGTGCGGCGTAATCGTGCGCCGCTGGGCCTTCGTGGTCATGTGGGCCGCGGCACTGGCGTGGCCTGCCGCAGCCGCGGCGCAACTGCCAGCCGGCACGCCGGTGGTCGTCCTGCCGTTCGATAATCCCGCCCAGGAGCCGCGCCTCGCGTGGATGCGCGAGGGCGCCGCCGTGTTGCTGACCGACTTGCTGGCCGCGAGCGGGGAGCGGGTCGTCGATCGCGACGAGCGCCTGCGTGCGTTTGACCGGCTGCAACTCCCCGCCGGCGCCGGCCTGAGCCGCGCGTCGTCGATCAAAGTGGGCCAGGTGGTCGCCGCCGGCGTGGTGGTGAGTGGCGCGCTCGAACTGAGCGGTGATCAACTGGTGGCCCGCGGCCGGGTGGTGCGTCTCGACACGGGTCGCTTGCGGCCTGAAGTCCAGGCATCGGGCGCCCTGGCGGATGTGTTCGGGATTTTCGGCCGGCTCGCGCACCTGCTCCGCGGCGTCACCGGCGAGCCGCCGCGGGTTCCGACCGACCGGCTGCCGCCCTCGATGCAGGTGTTCGAGTTGTACATCAAGGGCCTGGTGGCCGAGGCGCCGGCCACCGCGATTGCATTCCTGGAGCAGGCCCTGACGGCGGCTCCGCGCTTCGATCCGGCCCGGCTCGCGATCTGGGACCTTCATTCCGAGGCGTCGGCGCATCAGCATGCGCTCGACGCGCTGGCCGGCGTGCGGGCCGATAGCCCATACTCGCGGGAAAGCCGGTTCCGCCGAGCGTTGTCCTTGATGAACCTGAAGCGGTTCGATGACGCGCTGCAGACGCTTCGCGCGCTGCAAGGCGAAGCGCGGTCGGCGGCCGTCACGAACGCGATCGGCGTCGCCGAGCTGCGCCGCACCGCGACGCCGCAGCCCGGCCGGGCCACTTACTACTTCAGCCAGGCCAGCGAGATCGATCCTGCCGACGGCGACCTGTTCTTCAACCTGGGCTACGCGTACTGGATCGATCGGGACGCGCGCGCGGCGATCTACTGGCTCCGCGAGGCGGTGCGGCGCAATCCTGCCGACGGCGACGCACATTTCATCCTCGGGACGGCCCTGCACCAGACCGGCGCGACGGCCGAGGCCGCTCGCGAGCGCGAGCTGGCGGTCCGGCTCTCGTCGAAATACCTCGGATGGGAAACGCGTGCCGCCGGCGCCGACCCGGTGCCGCGCGGCCTCGAACGGCTGGCAGAAGCGCTCACGCCGTCCGCCAACCGCGTCGACAGCATCCTGACGTCGGCCGGCCAGCGCGACAACCAGACGCTGGCCGCGTTCCATCTCGACGCCGGCCGCCGCGCGTACCAGCGTGAGGCCGATCGCGAAGCCATCCAGGAACTGCGCCGTGCGCTGTATCTCTCGCCGTACCTGGCGGAAGCGCACTTGCTGCTCGGCCGCCTCTACCTGCGCGGTGGCCGCGCCGCCGAGGCCGTGGAGGCGCTGAAGATTGCGCTGTGGAGCGACGAGACCGTGCCCACACACGTGGCGCTGGCCGAGGCCTACCTCGAGGTACACGACACCGCCTCGGCGCGGGCGGCAGTCGACCGGGCGCTGGCGCTCGACCCCCAATCGGCCGCGGCCGCGGCTTTGCAGGCCAAGATCGGCGGGGGGCCGTGGTAAAGTTCGGCCCAGATTTGCACTAATGGCCACAACCCAGGACGACGCCTTTCGCGAGATTCAGCTGAACGGCAAGCAATTGGTCTTCATGGCCATGGCCTTTGTCGTGATCGCCGTCGGAATCTTCTTGATGGGGGTCCAGGTGGGTCGCGGCGTCCGTGGCGAGCGCGGCCTGCCAGACGGCGGCGAGATGGCCGCCGCGGCTGCCGAGTCGGAACCGCCGTTGCCGGCCGCGTCGGCAGGCCAGGGGTCGAGCGAGATGCCGGTCACCGCGGGTGAGAAGTTGAGCTACGCCGAGCGCCTCACCGGGAACGAGGGCGTCGCCGATTCGCTGACGAAGACCCCTGAGCCCGCGCCTCCGGCCGAGCCGCCGACGCCCAAACCGGAGCCCGTCACCGCCACGCCCGCACCGGTGGTGGCGCGCAACGCGCCGGCATCGGAGCCCGCCGCTGCACCCGCCGCAGCGGCATCGGCTGAACCAGCGGGTACCGGCTATGCCATTCAGGTGGCGGCCTTGCGCGAACCGAGCGAGGCCGACACGATCGCCAGGCGCCTGGCGGGCAAGGGATACCCCGCCTACGTGCTGGCGCCCGTCACGGGGGCGCCGTCGGTTTACCGCGTGCGGGTCGGCAAGTTCAAGGACCGGCGCGAGGCCGACACGGTGGCGGCACGCCTGCAGAAGGAAGAACAGTTCAAGCCCTGGGTCGTCCGCTAGGGCGCCCTCATGGTGACCACTCCGAAATCCCGGCAGCCACTCTGGCAGTTGATGGGCCGGTTATTCAGGGCCCACCCGTGGCACGGTGTGCGCCTGGGCGACAAGGGCGCTGACGTTGTCACGTGTTACATCGAGATCACCCCGTCCGATACCGTCAAGTACGAGCTCGATAAGGCGACCGGGCTGCTCAAGCTCGATCGCCCGCAGCGGTTCTCGAACTTCTGCCCGGCACTCTACGGCCTGTTGCCGCAGACCTTTTGCGGCGTGCGGGTCGCCGAATTGAGCGCGGAGAAGACGGGGCGAACGGGGATTCGCGGCGACCAGGATCCGCTGGACGTGTGCGTCCTGTCGGAACGGCCGGTCTCGCACGGCGACATCCTGCTGCAGGCCATCCCCATCGGCGGACTGCGCATGATCGACGGCAGCGAAGCCGACGACAAGATCGTCGCGGTCCTGGTCGGCGACACCGCGTACGGGGGCTTCCGCGATATCTCGGATTGCCCCGAGGCGCTGGTGTCGCGGCTCATTCACTATTTCGAGACTTATAAGCTCGCGCCTGGGACGGTGACTAATCCGTGTGAGATTACGCATGTGTATGGGCACGAAGAGGCCTTCGACGTGATTCGCCGCGCGCAGGCGGATTACCACGAGAAGTTCGGCTCACTCGAAGCGCTGCTCGACGCGGCCATGAAGGCCTAGCCGTCCGTCATGAACTCGGCTGCAATCATCGCGGCGGTCGCATCGGGCGTATTGCTCGCACTCTCGTTCCCGCGCTATGGCCACCCGGCCCTGGCCTTTATCGCGCTGGTGCCGCTCTACGTCGCACTGAGCGGCTGGAACGGCCGTCCGGGCAGGATGCCCGGAATCACAGCTGGTCGGGGTTTTCGCCTTGGCCTCATTACCGGTTTCCTCCACTTTGCCGGCACGGTCTATTGGACCGGGGCCACCGTGCAGACCTTCGGCGGCCTGCCGTGGCCGGTGGCTGTGTTCGTGACCGGCCTGCTCGTGCTGTACATGGCGGCGTACGTCGCCCTGGCATCGGCGGCGTCGGCCGTCTTCATTCGGCACTTCGGGTTCGTGGGCCTCGGACTCGCCCCGGCCGCGTGGGTGGCGGCCGAATACACCCGGGGGCACCTGTTCGGGGGCTTCCCGTGGGTCCCGCTCGGCAACACCATGGTGACGCTGCTGCCGGTCGCGCAACTCGCGAGCCTGGTCGGCGTCTACGGCCTGTCGTTACTGGTAGCGGCGATCAACGCCGGGTTTGCGGCGACCGCGCTGGCCACCGGCCGAACCCGCGTGGCCGCGTTCGCCGGCACGATCCTGGTGATTACCTCGGCGTCGGTGTGGGGCGGCCAGCGCATGGCCGAAAATCGCCTGACGCAAGGCGTGCCGGTCCGGGTGGGGCTGATCCAGGGCAACATTCTGCAGGTCGACAAGTGGAACCCCGCCCGCGCCGGCATGATCGTCGACCGGTACGTGCAGTTGACGCGCCAGGCGGTGGCCAGTGGCGCCGAGTTCCTGCTGTGGCCGGAATCGGCCACGCCGTTTTTCTTCCAGGACGACCCCGGCGGCGACGCGATCCGGTCGCTCGTCCGCGAACTCCGTGTCCCCTTGCTGTTCGGCAGCGACGAGGTCGAGCGCGGGCCGCAGGATCGCTATTACAACGCCGCCTTCATGCTCGACCCGGCGGGCGCGACCGCCGCGGTGTACCGCAAGATGCACCTCGTGCCCTTCGGCGAGTACGTGCCGTTTCAATGGGCGCTGTTTTTCGTGGCGCCCCTGGTGGAGGCGGTGTCGGCGTTCACACCCGGCGAGCGCGTCACGATGCTGCCGGTGCGCGAGCACATGGTGAGTACGGCCATCTGCTACGAAGTGACCTACCCCAGCCAGGCGCGCGCGGCGGTGCGGCAGGGGAGCGAGCTGCTGACAACGATTACCAACGACGCCTGGTACGGCGAATCGTCGGCGGCGTACCAGCACTTCGAGATGGCGGCCATGCGGGCGATTGAGCAGGGCCGTTACCTCGTGCGCGCGGCCAATACCGGTGTCAGCGGCATCGTCGATCCCTACGGCCGGGTCCTGATCCGCACCCAGCTGTTCGAGACCGCGGCCGTGGTTGGCGAAGCCAGGTTCGTGCAGGAGCGCACGCCGTATGCCAGAATTGGAGACCTGGTCGCGCTGGTGGCCACCGTGCTGACGGTGCTGGCCCTGGGCGTGGCCGCTTGGCTCAAGGCGGAGCGCTGACGCGCCGACCGCCGCTAGGAGACCCGCTTTGGCACTCGTGATTGATGACCTCGTTCGCCGCGCCACCGACCTGCTGAAGCGGGCCGCCGACATGCGGAGCTATCTTTGACGATGCTCATGATCCGGGTGAGTTAGCACAGCTCGAAAGCAAGATCGCCGGGCCGTCGTTCTGGGACAACCAGGCAGACGCGCAGAAGACCCTGCTGCGGCAACGGCGCCTGACCGAGGACATCGAGCTCAGCGCCAGCCTGTCCAAGAAGATTGACGATATCGGCGTGCTGCTCGAGTGGGCGCGCGGCGGCGAAGACGTGCTGGCCGACCTGTCCCGCGCCCTCGACGGGCTGGGCGAACAGGTCGAGGCGGCCGAGACCAAGAAAATGCTCAGCGGCGAGCACGACCTGGCCAACGCCATCATCACCATTCATCCGGGCGCCGGCGGTGTCGAGTCGCAGGACTGGGCCGAGATGCTGCTGCGCATGTACCTGAAGTGGGCCGAGCGCCGGGGCTTCAAGCGCGAGATGCTCGAGTACCAGCCGGGCGAAGAGGCGGGGCTGAAGAGCGTGACGTTCACGCTGACGGGGGAGTATGCCTTTGGCCTGATGGCGGCCGAGGCCGGCGTGCACCGGCTGGTGCGGATCTCGCCGTTCGACCAGGCCGCGCGGCGACACACCTCGTTTGCCTCGGTCTACGTGTGGCCCGAGTTCGATGACGAGGTCGCGATCGACATCCCCGAAAAGGAGCTGCGCATCGATACCTACCGGTCGAGCGGCGCCGGCGGCCAGCACGTCAACGTCACCGACTCGGCGGTCCGGATCACGCACCTGCCGACCGGCATCGTCACCTCCTGCCAGAACGAACGGTCACAGCACAAGAACAAGGACGTGGCCATGAAAGTGCTGAAGGCCAAGCTGTACGACCTGAGGCAAAAGGAGCAGCAAGCAAAGCTGTCACAGATCGGCGGCGCCAAGAAAGACATCGCGTTTGGCTCGCAGATCCGCAGCTACGTGCTGCAGCCCTACCAGATGATCAAGGACCATCGCACCAAGTTCGCCGAGGGCCAGGTCGACAAGGTGCTGGGCGGCGACCTCGATGCGTTCATCAAGACGTACCTGATGCAGAAGGCCACCGGCACGCTGGGCCAGGCGACGGCCGACGACGACGAGGACTAGCGGAGAGCGCCGTTTCGGCGATCTATTGGCGGGACGGCTGAGTGCCCGAGATGAACGCCTCGGTGATGACGTGGTCGCCGCTTGCGCTCGGTTGGCCACTGTCGCGATCGACGGTCATGAAGACGATGTTGCCGGGCGGGTCGAACGCGGGTGGATGCTCGCGGTCCGCGTAGAGATCGAGATACGACTTCATGAACTCGATCCACGTCGGCAAGGCGGCGGTCGCGCCGGTCTCATTGCCGCCGATTGGCTTCTTTTCGTCGTGGCCCATCCAGACGCCGACGGTGATGTTGGGATCGAACCCGATGAACCAGGCATCGGTGTTGTCGTCCACGGTGCCGGTCTTGCCGGCGAGCGGCCAGTTGAGCGACTGCGCCGAGGCGGCGGTGCCGCGCTGCACCACGCCGCGCAGCAGGTTGGTCATGACGTAAGCGGTATCGGCGCGAATGGCGTCTTTCGGCTGCGGCCGCGCCTCCTCGAGCAGGCCACCTTCGCGATCGGTGATGGCCTGGGCCAGGAACGGCTGCATGCGGATGCCATGGTTCGGAAACGCCGAGAACGCGCTGGTGAGCTCGAGCAGCGTCACTTCCTGGGCGCCGAGGGCCATGGACAGGAACGGCCGGAACTCCTGCGAGAAGCCGAACTGCTTCGCGTACGACGCCACCTGGCCTGGCCCCAGCATCTCGATGACCTTGACCGACGGAATGTTGCGCGACTGTTCGAGGGCGTGGCGCAGCGTCATGCGGCCCTCGAACTTGCGGTCGTAGTTGCGTGGCTGGTAAGGCGGTTGGCCGGCGCCGGCGTCGAAGCGGGTCGGCTCGTCCACCAGGATCGTGGTGGGCGTCAGGCCGCGATCGATGGCCGCGGTATACAGGATTGGCTTCACGGTCGAGCCCATCTGGCGATACGCCTGCGTCGCGCGATTGAACTTGCTGCGCCCGAAGCTGTAGCCGCCGACCATGGCCAACACCTGGCCGGTGTGGTTGTCGAGGGCAACCAGCGCGCCTTCGAGCACCGGGGTCTGCTCGAGCGTCACGGTGGCCGTGGTGCCCTCGATCCCGGTCAACTGGACGTCGATCAGGTCGCCAGCCTTGACCAGGTCGCGGGGCGACGTGCGGCGGGTCCACTGGATGGCGGCCTGGGTCAGTTCACCCGTGAGCGGACCGATGCGCAGCTGCGCGCTCGTGGCGCTGACCGACCGCACCACCGCGGGTACGATGTCGCCGGCCGCCATGCGGCGGGCCCAGCGGTCATGCTTGAAGGTGTCGACGGTGCGGCCGCCGGCCATCACGTTCCGGGTCGGCTGGCGGAACCCGCGGCGCTTGTCGACGCGCCGCAAGCCGCGATCGATGGCGAGGTTGGCGGCCTCTTGCAGCCGCAGGTCCAGGGCCGTGCGGACGGTGAGCCCGCTCTCATACAGCGCCTTGGCGCCGTAGCGGGCTTCGAGGTGCTTGCGGACCTCCTCGAGGAAGTAGGGGGCCAGGCTGGTGGCGGCCGTCGGGTCGCCGTCCACGACAATCGGCGTCTGCTTCGCCTCCTCGGCAGCGGCGGCGGTGATGAAGCCTTCGGCGGTCATACGGTCGAGCGCGTAGTTGCGGCGGCGGCGCGTCGCCTCTGGATTGACGAACGGGCTCTGCCGGACGTTGCCCTGGATGATGCCGGCAATGGTGGCGGCCTCTTCGAGCGCGAGGTCCCGGGCAGGCTTGCGGAAATACAGCTGCGAAGCGGCCTCGACGCCATAGGCGCCGTGACCGAAGTAGATCTGGTTGCAATACATCGTGAAGATTTCCGGCTTCGTGTATCGCTTTTCGATCTGCACCGCGACGAGCGACTCCTTGATCTTCCGCTCCCAGGAGCGATCGCCGGTGGTGAAGCCGATGTTGGTGGCAAACAGGTTGCGGGCGAGCTGCTGGGTGAGGGTACTGCCGCCCGGCACCCGTCCGCTCGACACGATGTCGCGCACCAGGGCGAGCATCATGCGCGAAATGCTCAGCCCGGCATGGTCGAAGAAGTTGCCGTCTTCGGCGGCGAGAATCGCCTGTCGCAGGTTCTCGGGAATGTCGGTGTACTGGATGACGACGCGCCGCTCGACGGCGAACTCGCCGACCAGTTGGTTGTCTTTGCCGAGCACGCGGGTGATCGTGTTGGGCGCGTAGTCATCGAGCGCGCTCACCTCGGGCAGGTCGCCGGAATAGGCGAACAGGACCCCGGAGAGGGTGCCGAGCAGGGCGGCGGCGACAAACAGCGCAGCGAAGCCGGCGTGACGCGCGTAGCGGGTGGCGATGGTCATGCGTGGCGCTAGCCCTGAGCGGACTCGATGGGCTAAGTGCCAGTATACCAGTCAGTTCCCCGTGATGGACCGACGCGTCCCGGTCGATTCATTGACAAGAATCCACTCACATTTCATACTAAGACCATGAGCAAAATCATTGGCATCGATCTGGGCACCACCAATTCCGTTGTCGCAGTGATGGAAGGCGACCAGCCCACCGTCATTCAGAACGCGGAAGGAAGCCGGATCACCCCTTCGGTCGTTGCCTTCAGCAAGACCGGCGAACGCCTGGTCGGCCAGGTGGCCAAGCGCCAGGCCGTGACCAATCCCGAGAACACCATCTTCTCGATCAAGCGCTTCATGGGCCGCCGTTTCGACGAGGTCAACGAGGAGATGAAGATGGTTCCGTACCGCGTCGAGCGCGCGGGCAACGGCGACGTGCGCGTCAAGGCGCAAGACCAGGACCTGGCGCCGCCGCAGCTGTCGGCGATGATCCTGCAGAAGCTGAAGCAGGCCGCCGAGGACTACCTCGGTCAGACGGTGACCAAGGCGGTGATCACGGTGCCGGCGTACTTCAACGACGCCCAGCGGCAGGCGACGAAGGAAGCGGGCCAGATCGCCGGCCTCGAAGTCATGCGCATCGTCAACGAGCCGACCGCGGCGGCCCTGGCCTACGGACTCGACAAGAAGAAGGACGAGACCATCGCGGTCTATGACTTCGGCGGCGGCACCTTTGATATTTCGATCCTGGAAGTGGGCGAGGGCGTGGTCGAGGTCAAGTCGACCAACGGCGACACGCACCTGGGCGGCGACAACCTCGATCAGCGCGTGATCGAGTGGATCATCGACGAGTTCCGCAAGAGCGACGGCATCGACCTGGGCAAGGATCGCATGGCCTTGCAGCGCCTGCGCGAGGCCGCCGAGAAGGCCAAGATGGAGCTGTCGTCGGTGATGGAGACGGAAATCAACCTGCCGTTCATCACGGCGGACGCCAGCGGGCCGAAGCACCTGGCGATGAAGCTGTCGCGGGCGAAGTTCGAGTCGCTGGTCGAGGAGCTGTTGCAGAAGACCGTCGGCCCGACCAAGACGGCGCTGACCGACGCCGGCCTCGATCCCTCGAAGATTGACGAAGTCGTGCTGGTCGGCGGGTCGACGCGCATTCCGCGGGTGCAGGCGATCGTCAAGGAGATCTTCGGCAAGGAACCGCACAAGGGCGTCAACCCGGACGAGGTGGTCGCCATTGGCGCGGCCATCCAGGCCGGCGTGCTCGCGGGCGAGGTCAAGGACCTGCTGCTGCTCGACGTGACGCCGCTGTCACTGGGCATCGAGACCATGGGCGGCGTGATGACGCCGCTGATCCAGCGCAACACGACCATCCCCACGCGCAAGAGCGAGGTGTTCTCGACCGCGTCCGACAGCCAGACCAGCGTCGAGGTGCATGTGGTGCAGGGCGAGCGCCCGCTCGCGCGCGACAACCGCACGCTCGGCCGGTTCCACCTGGTCGGCCTGCCGCCGGCGCCGCGCGGCGTGCCACAGATCGAGGTCACCTTCGACATCGACGCCAACGGCATCGTCAACGTGTCGGCCAAGGACCTGGGCACGCAGAAGGAACAGAAGATCACCATTACCGCGTCGTCAGGTCTCAGCAAGGACGAGGTCGATCGCATGATGCGCGAAGCCGAGGCGCACTCGGACGAAGACAAGAAGCGGAAGGAAGAGATCGAGACCCGGAATCGTGCCGACCAGGCGATGTACACCGCCGAACGGATGCTGAAGGACACCGGTGAGAAGATCGCGATCGCCGACAAGAATGCGATCGAAAACGCCATGGCCGAACTGAAGACGGCCATCGACGGCAACGACCCGCCCGGCATGAGCAAGGCGATGGACGTGCTGATGACGGCGCAACACAAAGCCTCGGAAGCGCTCTACAAGAACCAGGCCGAGAGCCAGGGTGCCGCGGGTGACCCGGGGGCCGCAGGCGGCGGTGGTGCGAGCGAGGGCGCGCCAAAGCCCGAGAGCGGCGATGTGATCGACGCCGAAGTGGTTGAGGACGACAAGAAGTAGTGGACCTGTACATCCTGCTCGGCGTGGAGCGTGGCGCGCCGTCCGGCGAGATCAAGAAAGCCTATCGCCGGCTGGCGCGGCGCCTCCACCCCGACATCAACCCGGGCGACCGCGAGGCGGAGACGCGGTTTCGGCAGGTGCTCGACGCCTACGAGACGCTGATCGACCCTGATCGGCGCCGCCGCTACGACTCTGGCCAGTTGAGCGGAATTACCGAGGAGGAAGTGGCGTCGTTTGGATTCGCCGGGTTCGACTTCTCGAGCCGCGTGCATGCCGAGCGGACGACGACGTTCGGGGAGTTGTTCGAGGAGGTGTTTTCGCGCCGGGTCGGTCGCGAGCCGTCGGAGGGTGCCGACCATGGCGCCGACATCCATGCCCGCGCCTCGCTGACGTTCGAAGAGGCGTGGCACGGGGTGCAGCGCGCGGTTACGGTGACCCGGCAGGACACCTGCCG
Organism: Acidobacteriota bacterium; assembly: GCA_041178345.1. Classification (GTDB taxonomy): domain Bacteria; phylum Acidobacteriota; class Vicinamibacteria; order Vicinamibacterales; family UBA2999; genus 12-FULL-67-14b. The sequence goes on from JBEGVQ010000164.1 coordinate 28,393, forward strand.
GTCGTGCGACGGCTGCGGCTTTCAACGCGTGGCCGAGACGCGGTGTGTCGCCTGCGAGGGCAGTGGCGCGGTGCGTTCGGTGCGCGGTCACATGGTGTTCGCCAAGAACTGCCCGACCTGCGGCGGATCGGGACGGCTGAAACAAGAGGAATGCGCGCCTTGTCACGGCCAGGGCGTGGAGCCGCGGTCGGAGACGCTGAATGTGCGCCTTCCGGCCGGCGTGGCCACCGGCGCGCGGGTGCGCATTGCCGGGAAAGGACATGCAGGCGTCCGCGGCGGCCTGCCCGGTGACCTGCTGCTTGATGTTGAGGTGCTCGAACATGCGGTCTACCGCCGCGAAGGCGATGAACTGCACCTGACCGTGCCGATCGCGGTGCACGAGGCGGCGCTTGGCGCCAAGATCGATGTCGAGACGCCGGACGGCTCGGTGCGATTGCGCGTGCCGCCGGGCACTCAGTCGGGCCAGCGCTTCCGGTTGCGAGACCGCGGCGCCGCCGGCCGCAATGGCCGCCGTGGCGACCTGGTTGCCGAAGTGCGCCTGCGCCTGCCCAAGGTGCTCGACGAACGGTCGAAGGAATTGCTCAGGGAATTTGGCCGGATCAATGGTGAAAGCGTCAGGGAGTCCACCTCCGCTAGAGCGACGGCAGATAAGCCATGACCAAGCGACAGGGCAAGGCGTACTTCATGATCAGCGTCGTGGCGCAACGCTACAACATTCATCCGCAGACCTTGCGGTTGTACGAGCGGGAGGGACTGCTGAAGCCATCACGCACGGAAGGCAATACGCGCTTGTATTCCGAGGGCGACCTGGAGCAACTGGAAACAATTCTGGCACTTACCCGAGATTTGGGTGTCAACCTCGCCGGCGTCGAGATCATCTTGAATATGCGCCGCAAGATGGAGCAAATGCAGGGCGAAGTGAACGAGTTTATGGAATATGTGAAGCGCGAACTGGCGCGCGGCATCGACGATTGGGAGCAGCGCCTGGGCACGGCGTTGGTGAAAGCGTCGCCGACGGATTTGGTGCGTGCCGCGCATCCTGGTCCTGATGCGACGGTGAGCAAGACTGACAACAGGAAAAAGAATTAACGACGTGCCGGCGACGGTTTTACGTCTGGTGACGTACCAGTTGTACTGGTAAACTCCGCTCGTGGTCAGGAAGTTCGAATCGCTGGCATCCGAATCCGAAACCCTTCACGCATACCTGCGAGAGATTTCCAGCTTTCCGTTGCTCACGCCGGATGACGAGCAGCAGCTCGGCCGACAAATCCAGCAACACGGCGACGAAGACGCGCTCGGCCGGCTCGTGCAGTCGAACCTGCGCTTCGTCGTGCAGTATGCCAAGCGGTTCCGCCGGCTCGGCGTGCCGTTGCTCGACTTGATTCACGAAGGCAACCTGGGCCTGATCGAAGCCGCGCGCCGGTTCAATCCTGCCCAGTCCGACACATTCCAGGCGTCGGCCCTGTGGTGGATTCGCCAGGCGATGATGCACTTGCTCGCCGAAGCGTCGCGCTCGCCCGAGGTCAGTTCCTCGGGCTTGATGGCCGCGGCCGTCGCCGGGCGCCAGGTCGAAGCCATTCGCGTGGCGCTCGAATACGCCCATTCCACCGCCAGTGGCACCGAGATACGCGAGCCGGCCACGAGCGACGTCGAAGATCTGGAAGTGCACCTCCAGAACGAGGGCCGCAAGCGCCGCAAGGCCCGCAAGGCGGCCACAGGCCCCCTCAAGATCGAAGCCGGCGCCCTGCACGCCCTCCGCCAGCACAGCGTGCTGCGCAGCTACCTTAACTAACGAAGTTAGAAATTAAAGGTTAGACGTCAGAAGCGTCATGGATTGCCCCATTTGCAACGGATCACGCTGGAAGAGCGTGGAAGTCGGCGGCGTCGAGCGCATGACGCGCTGCGACTGCTGGCGCGACGTTGTGAAAGAGCGCTACCTCGCCGAGTCGCGGATTCCCGCCAAGTTCGCCAGGGCTGAGCTGACCAACTACATTCCCGATACGGATTCACAGAAAGACGCCTTGCGGCAAGCCCAGCGCTTCGTCGAGGCGTTTCCCGCGGCCCAGAAGGGGATCGTGTTCTACGGTCCGACCGGGGTGGGCAAGACCCACCTGGCGGTCGGCCTGTTGCGTACCGTCATTCGCGACAAAGGCGCCCGCGGCTTCTTCTTCCAGACCACCGAGTTGCTGCGCCTCGTGCGCGAAACCTACAACCGGTCGGTCGATGAAACCGAAATGGAAGTGCTGCGCCCGGTGCTCGAGGCCGACGTGCTCGTGCTCGACGACCTCGGTGTCGAAAAGACCTCGGAGTGGGTGCAGGAAACGCTCGGACTGGTGATCAATACGCGCTACAACGCCCGCCGCGCGACCATCGTCACCAGCAACCTGCGCGATCCCATCGACAACACCGACATGAACTCCTTCATGGTGCAGCTGGGCGTGCGCTCACGTTCGCGGTTGCTCGAGATGTGCGAGTGGGTCGAAGTGCAGGGGACCGATGTTCGCGACGTCGAGCGGGTCACGGCGGCGGCCAAGTCGGGCCATCTGCCGGAGCCGCCCGAACGAATCACCCGGAAAGGCCCGCTGCCAAGCAAGTCCGGCGGCATGGCGCGCGCGCGGCTGAAAGACAGCGGCACGCAGTTCGAGTTGAACTGGTCGGGCGGCAAAGCGGGCAGTAAGTAGCCCACCGTGGCACCCTGGCACGGTGGCACCGTGGCCCCGATCGGTCTTTATCTCCACATTCCCTTCTGCGCGGCGATCTGCAACTACTGCAACTTCAACCGGGGCTTGCACGACGAGGGATGGCGGCGCCGTTATGTCGAGGCGCTGGTCGCCGATATTCGCCGCCACGCGGCCCCGGACGTAGCGGTCGACACCATCTTCTTCGGCGGTGGGACGCCGTCATTGCTGACACCCGGGGAAGTGGCGCGGATCCTCGCGGCGTGCCGCGAAAGCTACGCGGTGGCCGGCGATGCCGAAGTCACGCTCGAAGCGAATCCCGAGTCGGCGTCTGCCGAGGCACTTGACGGGTACCGCGCGGCCGGCGTCAATCGCCTGAGCTTCGGCGTGCAGTCGTTTCAGGATGCCGAGCTGAAGCGGCTTGGCCGGCTCCACTCCTCGGCCACGGCCCGCCTTGCCGTGACCCGCGCGCGCGCCGCCCGGTTCGACAATCTCAGCCTCGATCTGATGATGTGGTTGCCGGGCCAGAGTCCCGCCGACTGGCTGGCGTCGGTGGACGCCCTGATTGACGTCGGCCCCGACCACGCGTCGCTCTATTTGCTGGAGGTTTACCCGAACGCGCCGTTGAAGGACGAGATGGCGCGCGCCGGCTGGTCAGTGGCGCCAGACGATGACGCCGCGGCAATGTACCTGGATGGCCTCGACCGGCTCGATCGCGCCGGGTACCAGCAGTACGAAATCTCGAACGTGGCTCGCGCGGGCCGGCGGTCGCGCCACAACCTGAAATACTGGCAGGAAGGGGAGTGGATTGGCTTCGGCTGCGGGGCGCACTCGACCTATGCTGGGGAGCGGTGGCGGACGCTCAGCTCGACGGTCGAGTACGTCGAACGCATCGCCGCCGGCGCCGACGTCCGCCTCGACCGGAGGCGCCTGGACCCGCCCGAACGACTCGAAGAGGCGCTGTTTATGGGGCTCCGGCTGGTGGAGGGCCTGGACCTGCCGGCGATAAGCGAACGACATGGCGTTGATATTTGGGCGCGATACGGGCAAGACTTAGCTACGTTCGTCCACGCGGGGCTTCTGGTCCATGAGCCGGGCCGGCGCCTGGCGCTTACGAGGGCCGGCATGCTTCTGGCCAACGAGGTGATGTCGGTTTTCATCGGGCGCGCAGTACGGTAGAGTAGCGAACTTTCGTTTGAAGGAGGCTGGTCAATGCTTCGAGGATTGCGGGTTATGGTGTCGGGAATTGCGCTGGCGGCGTTTACGCTGGCGGGGGCGACGGCGGCTTCGGCTCAAGAGGCAACCGCGCCGACCTTGTCCTTCGATGGGGACAGGGCATTAATGATCGTTCTCATCAAGCCCGACAAGACGGCGGACTTTGAGGCGGTGATCGCCAAGTACCAGGAAGCCTTGGGCAAGAGCGACAAGCCGGTCCGCAAGGAACAGCTGGCGGGAATGAAGGTTTTCAAGTCGCCGACGCCGATGGGTGGTAACGCGGCCTACGTCTTCAGCTTCGATCCGATTGTGAAGGGCGAGGAATACGACATCACGAAAGTGGTGGCCGAGGTGTTCCCAGTGGAAGTGCTTGAAATCTACGAGAAGTACAAGAACAGCTTCGTCGGACGCCAGATCATCCCGTTGAACCGGCTTCCCTAACTGGTTGATGTGCACGGACTCCGGAGTCAGCGACTCCGGAGTCCTGCCCCCTGCACGGCGCGGTCCCCGGTCTCGCGGGATATGCTGTCAGTTGTGACCGTCACCCTCGCCCTGCTGACGTTGCTGGCCGCCCAGGCCCCAGCGCCCCTCCCCCAACCTGCGGCCGTCCCGGCATCGCCCGATCCCGCGAATTCGGCATTTGCCACGACCGCCGGGATGATCCTGGTCGCGATCAAGCCGACGGCCACGGCCGACTACGAATCGATTATTCGCGAGCTGCACGCGGCCCTGGCGAAGGACACCGATGTGCCCCGCAAGGCAGCGACCAAGGGGTGGCACGTGTTCAAGGCCTCGACGCCCGATGCGAAGGGCAACACCCTCTACATCCACGTAATGCTGCCGGCGGTGCCGGGTTTTGATTACCGGCCGTCGTTGCTCGTCGATATGTTGGTGACGGACCTTGCCCCCGAGCTGCTCACCAGGTACCAGGACGCGTTTGCCGGTCCGCCGACGAAGCTGGATCTGTCCGAACTGGCCCAGATGGCCGTGGCACCGTTGCCGCTGCCCGACGCCAAGCCCACCGAAACCAAGAAGCCCGGTCGCTAGGGGTGACCTGGGTCACGCCGTTGGCGTGCCCTAGAAGGCCAGGTTCGCGCCGGCGTAAAAGCGCTGGTAGGTCGGATAGAGGGGCTCACCCTTCAAGCGGAAGACCCGGTAGTCGAGCCTGAGCCGCACCGGCCCCAGGACCCGCACCTTGATCCCGCCGCCAAAGTTGAGACCGAAGTTCTTTTCGTCCCTGGCCGCCCGGTACTCATGGTACCCGCCCGCCCCGGCCGTGGCGTAGAACTGCGTGCCCTTGACCTCGACGGGCGTCTGCACCAGCACGTTGCCCGAATAGGTCTTCAGCCCCGGCAGCGCCCCCAGGGTGTCTTCTCCCAGGTGGCTGTATTCGAACTCGAAGCCGACCACGAGCAGGGACAGGCCGCCGCTGACCCCCTTGACGGTGTGCCGTTCAGGGGTCGGCGACATGCCGAGAAATGCCGTGATGTCGGCGCGCGCCGGCGCCGCCGTGGCCGCGAGCAAGACCATCGCTGCCAACAGGGTCGTGACCGCACGAGAGTGGGTCGCAAGTGACATTCCGCCTCCGATGCTATGATCCCACGTTCGAACTGCAAGAGACACGCCAATAAAAAAGGGCACGAAATTAGCAATGGCTGAGGTCAGTCTCGAAAAGACTGTCCCGAGGAGGTTACAGATGGTTCCCCAACGGTGGATTGTGCGTTTGGCCCTGGTCGTGGCGCTGCCGGTCGGCTTGCAGGCCGACACGCTGATCTTGCGAGACGGTTCTCGCGTGCAGGGCGAGCTTGTCTCGGTCAGGAACGGCACCATCGAATTCGAAGAGCGCCGCGGCGTCGGCTCGAGTTCGGGCCGGACCCTGCGTTTCGATCGCGACGAAGTGGCTCGCATCGAGTTCGACAACAACCGCGGCACCAGCAACTCGTCGAATACCTTCGGCCGCCCCTCGGGCATGCGCGAGCGGCAGGTGATCGTCTCGGCGGACGTCGACTGGAATGACGCCGGCATCGACGTGCGGGTTGGGCAGACGGTGTATTTCGAGGCCACCGGCCAGGTGCGTTGGGGGCGCGACCGACGCGACAGTGCGGCGGGGGAGCGCAATTCGCCCTCGAATCCCAACCGCCCCATGCCCAACCGCAACGCCGCGGCCTTGATTGGCAAGATCGGCGACGACCTGTTCTTCATTGGCGACGAGACCGGCGCCATCCGCGTGCGCAACAGCGGCCGCCTCTATCTCGGGGTCAACGACGACGTGCTGACCGACAACTCGGGGAACTTCAGGGTCGTCGTCTATTACTGAGCCTTGCCGGGAGTCGGGAGTCGGGAGTCCGGAGTCCGGATTCACCCGATCCCGACTTCCGTTCGGTTTTTCCGACTCCCGTCTCCCGACTGCCGACTCCCGGCAGATATAATCAAGCAAATGGATTTCCGTCCGTCCGAGGAGCAGGAGCTGCTCCGCAAGTCTGTCCGCGAATTTGCCGAAACCGAAATGCGGCCCCACCTCATGGAGTGGGACAACGCGCAGCACTTTCCGAAAGAGTTACTGCCCAAGCTCGCCGCGCTGGGCCTGATGGGCATCCAGTTTCCCGAGAGTCTCGGCGGCGCCGGCATGAGCGCCGTGGACTACTGCATTTGCATCGAAGAACTCGCCCGGGTCGATCCCAGCGTGTCGCTGTCGGTGGCCGCGCATAACGGGCTCGGCGCGGCGCACATTGCCATGTTTGGGAACGACGCGCAGAAACAGCAATACCTGGTGCCGCTGGCCAAGGGCGACACGCTCGCCGCGTGGGGATTGACCGAACCGGGTTCAGGCAGCGATGCGGCGGCCATGCGAACCACGGCTGTGGCCGACGGCGACCACTACGTCCTGAACGGGTCCAAGGCCTTCATCACGCACGGCACGTCGGCCGAAACCCTCGTGGTGATGGCCGTGACCGACCGCACCAAAGGGCCGAAGGGCATCTCGGCGTTCATTCTCGAACGCGGCACGCCCGGCCTGCTGGCCGGCAAGAAGGAAGACAAGCTCGGCATGCGGGCCAGCGAGACCACCGAAGTCATCTTCCAGAATTGCCGCATCCCGGCCTCGCAGCTGATCGGCGACCTCAACCAGGGCTTCATCCAGACGCTGCAGGTGCTCGATGCCGGTCGCATTGGCATTGCCGCCTTGGCGGTAGGTCTCGCGCAAGGGGCCTACGAGGCGGCCGTGTCCTACACCGCGCAGCGCCAGCAGTTTGGCCGCGCCATCGCGTCGTTCCCCTCGATCCGGGAACGCCTGTCCGCCCACGCCACGCGCGTGGACGCGGCGCGACTGCTGACCTACCGGGCCGCGTGGCTCAAGGACCAGGGACGCCGCATGACGCTGGAGTCGGCCATGGCCAAGCTCTACGCCAGTGAGGTCGCCGTGCGCGCCTCTGAAGACTGCGTGCAGCTGCATGGCGGCTACGGGTTCGTGAAGGATTACCCGGCGGAGAAGTTCTTCCGCGACGTCAAGCTCCTGACCATTGGCGAGGGCACGAGCGAGGTGCAGCGGCTCGTGATCGCCCGCCAGTTGATGGCCGCCTAGGCCACCGCGTAAACATTAGACACCGATAGACACGAGAGAGATGCCTCCGACCCTAGCCGAACGTGTGCGATCCGGCGACCCCCGGGCCATCGCCCGCGCGATCTCGCTGATCGAAGACGAGGCCGCCAGCGCGGCCGGCCTGGTCCGCGACATCTTTCCACACACCGGCCGCACCTACCTGATCGGCGTCACCGGGCCGCCGGGCGCCGGCAAGAGCACGCTGGTCGATCGCCTGACCGCCGCCACGCGCGCGGGCGGCGACACCGTGGGGGTGATCTGCGTCGACCCGACCAGCCCGTTCACGGGCGGCGCCATCCTGGGTGATCGCCTGCGCATGCAGGCGCATGCCCACGACGAGCAGGTGTTCATTCGCAGCATGGCGACGCGGGGCCACATGGGCGGCCTGGCGCGCGCGACCAGCGACGCCGCGCTCGTTCTCGATGCCGCCGGCAAGTCGCTGGTCATCATCGAAACCGTCGGCGTCGGCCAGGATGAAGTCGACATCGTGCGCACCGCGGACATCTCGATCGTCGTGCTGGTGCCGGGCACCGGCGACGATGTGCAGGCGCTCAAGGCCGGCATCATGGAGATTGCCGACATCTTCGTGGTGAACAAGTGCGACCGTGACGGCGCCGACCGCATGGTCTCGTCGATCGAGTCGAACCTCGCGCTGCAGGCCTACGGGGATGGCGAATGGCGGCCGCCGATCATCAAGACCGAGGCCACCACCGGCCACGGCGTGCCCGAACTGTGGGCCACGATCCAGCAGTTCCGCACCTACTCCGAGAATGTGGTGCCCGACGCCCGGCCGGAGGTGGCGTCCGGCTCTAGCCGGACCAACCGCGCACGCCGGCTGACGGCCCGCAACGAGTTCCGCCTCCGCGACCTGCTGACCCATCGCTTCATGGAGCTGGTGGAGCACGACCTGCTGGCCGCGGGCGAGTTCGACGCCCTGGTGGCGCGCATCGCCGCACGCGAGGTCGACCCCTATACGGCCGCCTCGGATATCCTGTCGCGAGCCCTCAAGCCCAAGCCGTGATGAAAGCTATCCTCGACCACATCGGGATCGCCGTCAGCGACCTGCCGGCGTCGCTCGCGTTCTTCCGCGACGTGCTCGGCCTGCACCTCGAGGCCAGCGAGGAGATTGCCTCACAGAAGGTCCGCGCGCACTTCCTGTCGACCGGGCGGTCGTCGCTCGAGATCCTCGAAGCGACGGCGCCCGACTCGCCGATTGCGAAGTACCTGGAGAAGCGCGG
>JBEGVQ010000165.1:0-2954 GCA_041178345.1 Acidobacteriota bacterium
CATCGAATCCTCCAGGCACATGGAAATAGTGTGCCCATCATATCAACGCCCGCAGGCGGGGATTTTTCGTGGCGCCCCGGGAATCTTCGCGCCCGGGCGGGTCGGCAGCGCGAAATGCGCCGGTTTCTTGCGCTCGGCAAACGGCACGCGTTTCGCTGTAGTGAGGGCCATAGCGGAGGACTTATGCATTCAGGATTACTCGCATCCATCGGGTTGGCAGGTTTGTTACTCGCGTCGCCCGTGCTGGCTGCTGACGGGTCGGGCTGTCAGGGCATGAAGGCCGACAAGCCGTGCTGCGCCATGCCGTGCTGCCAGGACAACACGGACCACAAGAACCCTGTGCCGGCGACGGCCAAGTTCGAGACGGACGCCACGGATATCTTCCTCATGGCGATGCAGACTGATCCGCCCGCTCCGCCGCCCATGGCCGCGCCCGCCGTCAGCGCCAGCGCCGAGTTTCTGACCGACCCCTTCTTCCTGGCGTTCGATACCGCGCCGCCCGTCGCGCCGGTCGTCACCAGCGGACGCGCCACCCCGACGATTAGGTAGGACACTGCCGGGAGTCGGGAGTCGGCGGGAGCCGGAGATCGACTCCCGGTTCCCGACTCCCGGTACAATCGCTTCGTGGACCACGAGCACTTCATGCGCCTCGCGCTGGCCCAGGCGGCGCGGGCCCGCGAACAGGGCGAGGTGCCCGTCGGCGCCGTCCTGGTCCTCGACGCCGCGGTGATTGGCACCGGCTACAACCAGCCCATCTCGGCTCACGATCCCACGGCCCATGCCGAAGTCGTGGCGCTGCGCGCCGCCGCGGCGTCGCGCCAGAAATACCCCCACACCGGCTCGATCATGTACGTGACGGTGGAGCCGTGCCGGATGTGCGTGGGCGCCATGGTGCACGCGCGCGTCGGCACGGTGGTCTACGGCGCCGCCGAACCGCGCGCCGGCGCCCTCGTCTCCATGGCGAGCGCGCACGAGTTCGGCGGGCTCAACCATCGCCTGGCAGCGGTCGGCGGCGTGCTCGACGACGAGTGCCGCGCCATCCTTCAGGCGTTCTTCAAGGAGCGGCGGTCTTCGCCTCGAACCGTCGATCCGGAATGAACCACATGGCGGTGACGCCGGTGTAGAGCGCCAGCGAGATCCACGGATTCACAAACGCCAGGGCGACGCCGGCGGAGTAGACCACCAGCGAGGTCTTCCCTTTCCAGTCGGCGCCGATGCGCGCCGCGAACTCGGAACCACTGCCGTGGCTGGCAATCAGCGAGCGCACCAGAAGGTAATACGCGATCGCCGCCATCAGCAGGACGACCCCGTAGACCGCGACCGTCACCGGCGCGAAGTGGTTTTCGCCCATCCAGCCGGTGCCGAACGGCATCAGCGACAGCCAGAACAGCAGGTGGAGGTTGCTCCACAGCACGGCGCCCGTGATGTGCTGCACCGAATGCAGCATGTGATGGTGGTTGTTCCAGTAGATGCCGACGATGATGAAACTGAGGACGTAGCTGAGAAACACCGGCCACAGGGCGCTGAGGGCGTGGAGGGTGCCTTCGTGCGGCACCTTCAACTCGAGGACCATGATAGTGATGATGATGGCGATGACGCCGTCACTGAACGCTTCGAGCCGGCCTTTGCCCATGACGCCCTCAGTGTCTCACGGCCGCTGCCGCGCCCCGCGGGCCGTTCGATGGGGCCTCGTCCTGCTGCTGGCGGGCCTGGCGGGCGCCCCGTCGGCCGCGGCGCAGTCGTCGCCGGCGCTGACCATCATGGCCCCCGACGCGCTCGCCGCCGCCCGTGCCCGCCTGCAGTCGTTCAACGCCCTCTCGCTGGCCGGCATCGTCCGCACCGTTGGTCTTGACGAGCCCGGGCCGGCGATCCAGGTCGTGCTGGCGGGCGAAGACAGCGCGGCGGCGCGTGGCGCCGGCCCGTGGATTGCCGGCTACGCGCTCGGCAATGCCGGGCTGGTCGTGCTGTTTCCCGCGCGCTCACCGGTGTATCCACACGACACGCTGGAGGACGTGCTGCGTCACGAGGTGGCGCACGTGCTGATCGCGCGCGCGGCGGGCGGCCGCGACGTGCCGCGCTGGTTTCACGAGGGGCTGTCGGTCGCGGTCGAGCGGCCGTGGGACTTCGAGGATCGCTCGCGGCTGGCCTGGGAACTGATCGCCGGGCCGCGCTTGCGGCTGCGCGAAATCGACGCCATGTTCGACGCCGGCCAGGCGGCGCAGGCGCGTGCCTACTCGTTGTCGGCGGCGTTCGTGCGCGACCTGATCCGCGAGTACGGCGCCGGCGCGCCGGCGGCGATCCTGCGGTTGGTACGGGAGGATGTGCCGTTCGATCGAGCGGTGATCACGGTGGCCGGACGCACGCTTGGCGGCGTCGAGAGCGAGTTCTGGAACCGGCAGCGGGTGTGGACCGTGTGGGTGCCGTACTTCACCTCGGGCGAAGCGTTCTGGCTGCTGGTGATTGGCGTGGCGGTGATGGCGGTGTGGGTCCGGCGCCGCCGCCGGGCCGAGACCCGGCGGCGCTGGGATGACGAGGAGCGCGCGGCGGCCGAGCGCGAACGCCTCGCCCGGGATCCGGAGCTCAAACACTGAGCGGCGGGGGCCGGTAAACTGAGTCGAGAAGAGGGCGAGTCATGTGTCAGCGTGTTCAGTGTCCGAAATGCGGCAAGCCGTCGTGGGTGGGGTGCGGCCAGCACGTCGAGGCGGTGCTGGGCGACGTGCCGAAAGGGGAGCGTTGCCGGTGCCCGCGGCCGAAGTCGTGGCTGCAGAAACTGTTCGGCGGCTAGCGCGGAAGCCGCGGTTTGGCGTCGCGGCGGGTTCCCGGTATAATCGGTGATTCCGGCGACAGTCGCGGTCCCACCCTAGCGGAGAGGTACCGAAGTGGTCGTAACGGGCGCGCCTCGAAAGCGTGTTGTCCGAAAGGGCACGTGGGTTCGAATCCCACCCTCTCCGCCA
>JBEGVQ010000166.1:0-22500 GCA_041178345.1 Acidobacteriota bacterium
CTGGCGGCGCTTCCGGCTGGCAAACTCGGGCGCCTCTGCGATGCAGGTGCCGAGAATGCCGATTGACTGCTTGAATGCGTGCATGCCGGCACGCGTGATCGCGGCGGGCGATTCGCCCACCTGCGGAAAGCCATTGGCGTCGGGTGTCAGGTGTTCCCAGTTTTCGAACAGCCGTCCCCACGGGCTGTCCAACGCCTGCTTCATCTGGCGCTCGGCGTTGACCGGGTACCAGAAACTGTCGTGGTAGATCACGCTCGCGATGTACGCCCACGGCGCGAGCACCGTCTTCAGCGACCACTCGATCGGCTTGCGCAGCGGTCCCCAGTAGATGTGGTGCTGCATCTTCGACGCGAACGTCATCTTCTTGAACGGGCCGGTGAACTGCCAGTTCTCTTTCGCGGCCTCGACGTCGCCGACGATCTCGATCTCGCGCGGGTCGCCGCAGCCGAGGCCGAGGTCGTGCGCCATCCGGATGTACTTGATCGACATCGGATCCAGGCCCATCAGCTTGGCGGCCACCGCATCGATCGCAACCTGGTCGGCGCTGGCCAGCATCACGTTCTTCACGTGCGGCACCATGCAGCGCGGCCCGGGGCCGTCGCCGGCGAACGTGCCGTCCATCACCGCGAACACGCCGCGGTGGATCTTCTTCTGGATCATCAACAGGTCGACCAGCGTCTCGTGGATCACCGGGTGGGTCCAGTGGCGGCGCTCGTTCAGCAGCCCGCCGAAGGCGTTCTTCATCGCCCCGGTCGTGGTCGTGAAGACATGGGTCTTCACCGTCGGCAGGTGGATGATGTTTTCCCCGATGAAGCGCTTCGGGATCATGAAGCCGTCGGGGTAGACCTGGTTCAGGCACAGGAACTTGTCGGCCAGCCCGCTGCCGACCGCGTCGCGCACGTTGAGCCACGGCTCGTCACCTTCGTAGAGGTGCACGTTGCGGATGCCGTGGGCCTGCACCACCGGCAGCTGCTTGTTAGCGGCCTCGCCGAGGTGGGCGTCAATGACGACGGTGCGGTTGTGGCAGGCGTGGATCAGCGACGGGGCGTAGCCATCCTGCTTCATGGCGCGGATCACGCCGTCGAGCTGCCACGGCGTGGTCGAGCAGCCGGGAAAAAAGAAGTGCCACGAGATGTTGACCTTGAGCGCGGTGTCGGCGTCCTTCGCGATGACGTCCTGGTAGCCGGCCAGGTTCATCACCGCGTGCGTGTCCTTCAGGACCGTCGCGGGCGAGGTCTTGCGAATGGCAACTGTTGATCGCGTCACGTCTCAGTTACGACGCGTACGGCCGATAGATGATCGTGACTACCGCGATGCCCCACAGCGCCACGCAGCCCAGTAACGGGCGATCCCGCAACAGCAGGTCCGACGGGCTGCCGCCACCGTGCTTGCGATGCACGAGGTACAGGTACCGGAAGATGCCGTAGATCGGAAAGGGCGTGGTCAGCACCAGCAGGTGGGTGCCGAACCGCTCGGCTGTGTCGGGGCTCGCGCAGTAGATGACGTAGACGACGAGTGTGGCCGCCGCGACGATCGCGATCATCTGATCGAGCAAGTACGGATCGTACTCCTCCAGGATTCGCCGGTGTCCCGAGGCCCCATCGGCCAGCGCGGTGATTTCGTGCCGCCGCTTGGCCAGGCCCAGGAACAATGCCAGCAGGATGGTGCAGACCAGCAACCAGTCGCTGACCGGCACTCCGATTACCAACCCACCCGCCACGGCCCGCAGCACGAAGCCAATCGCAATCGACATCACGTCGAGGATCACGACATGCTTGAGCGTGTGCGTGTACAAGGCGAAGAGCGCCAGGTACGCCGCGGCAGTTACCGCAAACAGCGGCCGCAGCGCGTATGCCGCGGCCAACGCGACGACGCTCAGGCCAATCGCCCATCCGAGGGCGGCGCCGGCGCCGAGCGCGCCCGAGGCGATGGGCCGCAGCCGCTTGAGCGGATGCAGGCGATCGGCCTCTCGATCGGAAACGTCGTTGATCAGGTAGACGCTTCCGGACAACGCGCAAAAAATCAAAAAGGCCGCCGAAGCTAGCGCCAAGGCGGCCGGGTCGAACAATTTGACGGCAAAAACCAGCGCCGCAAAGACAATCAGGTTCTTGGTCCACTGATCCGGTCTGAGCGAAACGATCAGGTTCGCGACCGCGGACCGCGTCTCCACTTACTTGTAGCTCTTGACGGCTTCCGCCTCCGAATCGAAGGTGTCAAATACCGTCAGCAACTTGGTGATCGACAGCAGGTCTTCGATGCGCTTGGTCAGGTTCAGCAGCTTGAGGCTACCGCCCTGGCGGCTGACCGTGGTGTACGTCCGCACCACTTCGCCCAGGCCCGCGCTGTCGATGTATGGCACGCCTTCGAGATTGAGCAACAGCTTCTTCTTGCCGGCGGCCAGCAGGCTGTTGATCTTGTCCTTCAGCAATTCGTCGCCCTCGCCCAAGGTCATCTTGCCCTTGAGGTCGAGCACGGTCACATCGTTCACGGTGCGTTCGACGATTTCCATTCGCTTAGATCCTCTGCGTCGGTAAAACCCTTAGATCGTGGGCGTTAGCCCCCTGAAAAGGAGTCGAATGTTACCACGAGAAAAGGGTTGGGGTCCCGAAAGACCCCACACCTCGCTATTCGGTCTCGCGGCGAGCCTTCTTCCGATTGCGCTTCCGGGCGAGCGCCTGCTTCGCGCGGCGCTTGTCGCCCGGCTTCAAATAGAAGGAGTGCTTCTTGATGTCCTTGATGATGTCTTCCTGCTGCACCTTGCGCTTGAAACGTCGCAACGCGCTTTCGATCGACTCACCCTCTTGCAATTTCACTTCGGCCATCTGTAGTCACCCCCTTTCGACCAAAATCTGGGTCCCCTTGCCGGTCCGCGACCGACGGGACAAGTATGCTAGGCTATCACAAACGCAGGCAGGGTCACAGATGACACAGAATGCACAGCTAAATCCTTTTTTATCTAAGACTTAGACTCAGGACATCGTTCCAGGAGTCAATCGCCCTAAACCGCCAATGCGCATCCTCATTATCGGCTCCGGCGGGCGCGAGCACGCCCTGGCCTGGAAGCTTGGCCAGGAACCAGGGGTTGACTACTTACTCTGCGCTCCTGGCAATCCAGGAATCGCCGCCTCGACCCCCATCGAACCGCTCGACATCCTGGACATCGATGCCGTGGTTCAGCTGATCGCTCGCGAGCGCATCGACCTGACCGTGGTGGGGCCCGAAGCGCCGCTTGGCCGCGGCCTGGCCGACCGACTGGCCGCTGAAGGCCGCCTGGTCTTTGGCCCGACCCGCGCCGCCGCCCAGCTCGAGACCAGCAAGGCGTTCGCCAAGGATTTCATGCAGCGGCACCGGGTGCCCACCGCGCACTATCGCGTGTGCACCTCGGCCGACCAGGCATTGGCAGCCATTCGCTCGGGCGAGTTTGGTGAGGCGCTGGTCGTGAAGGCCGATGGCCTGGCCGCCGGCAAGGGCGTGGTCGTGGCGCCCGACCACGCCGCCGCCGAGGCCGCCGTGCAGGCGGCTATGGTCGATCGCAGCTTTGGCGACGCCGGCGCGCGGGTGGTGCTCGAGGAACTGCTCACCGGTCCCGAGGTCTCGTTCTTTGTCGTGGCCGACGGCGTGGACTACGTGGCGTTGCTGTCGGCGCAGGACCACAAGCGCATCTTCGACCACGACGAAGGCCCCAATACCGGCGGCATGGGCGCCTTCTCGCCGAGCCCGCTGATGACCCCGGCGCTGCAGGCGCAAGTCGAGCGCGAGATCATCCGGCCCGTCCTCGAAGGAATGGCCGCGGAAGGCACACCGTTCCGCGGCTTTCTCTACTGCGGGTTGATGCTGACGCCCGATGGCCCCAAGGTGATCGAGTTCAACGTCCGCTTCGGCGACCCCGAAGCGCAGGTCGTGATGCCGCTCGTCGACCAGCCCCTCGCGCCGATGCTGATGGCAGCGGCGAAGGGTGAGCTCCGTTTGGAGGGCGAGGGCTTTAGCCCTCGCCACGGCTCAGCGACGGCTGAAGCCGTCGCTCTCCGAACGTCGGTGGGCGTCGTCCTTGCCGCCCACGGCTATCCCGGCGAGGTGCGCTCGGGTGACGTCATCACCGGCCTGGACGAAGTGGCGCGCGATTGCCCCGACGTGCTGGTGTTTCACGCCGGCGTAAAACGGCGTGGCGCGGATCTGGCCACGGCCGGCGGGCGCGTGCTCACGGTTGTCGGGACCGGGCCCTCGTTCGAGATCGCCATCGCGCGCGCCTACGAGGCGGTCAGCAAAATCCACTTCGACGGCATGCAGCTCCGCCGCGACATCGGCAGAAAAGCTCTTTAGTGCCAGAGGGCCGGAACTTCAGTTCCGGCCCTCTGGCCTACGGAGGCGTCAGCAGCGCGCTGATCGCATCGTCCAGGTGGTTGCGGAACGTGTTGGTGTTGTGGCCTTCCGCCACTTCCAGGTAGGTCACCGGCGCGTTGACCCCGTCGAGCGTTGTCCGCAGCCGGCGGGCGCCGTCGATCATGGCGTCGTAGACCCCGCCCAGCACGAAGAACCGGATCGAGACGGCCGCGGCCCGCGCGTGAGCCTGGTTGGCAATCACCGACGCCACTTGCTCGGGCGGGGCAAGCGCGGCGCACAAGCCGAATACGGCGGGAAACTCGACCGCGAGATCGACTGCGCCGTAGGCGGCGAGCGAGCTGCCGAGAACAATGCGGTGGTCCGGCGCCGGGAAGGTGCGGAAGCGTTTGTCGATCAGCGGCACGAGTTCGCCGGTGATGAACGCCCGCCACCGGGGGTTGCGGGTGTACTCTTCTTGCCGATCGCCCGGCTCCGAGAACACCGCGATCACCGGCGGAATGGCCTTGCGCGCGATCAGCCGGTCCAGCACGCGCGGCACGTCCATCTTCTCGACGTAGTTCCCGCCGTCGAGCACATACAGAACCGGATAGAGCGTGTCGCTGGTTGAATAGCCCGGTGGCAGGTACACCCATACGCGCCTGGGCCCCAGCAGTTGGCGCGAGATGATGGTCTCGGCCATCAACCCGCCGGCGGGCACTGCCGCTTCGTCATCGATCTCCGGGTTGGCCACCCAGAACGGCATGCGGACCTCCGAGCGTGGCCCGGCGTACGCCTGCACCGCCCGCGGGTTCAGCGGATCGGCCGCCGTCTGTTCGTCGAAGAAGAACACGTATTCGGCGCGGGCATTCGTGTAGGCCGTGCCTTCAAGGTACGACCACGTCGTCCCGTCGACGCGGGTCATCTTGCCGATCGCAGCGTCGTAGCCTTGCGGCGTTGCGGCCCAGGCGTTGAAGTCGCCGACCACGCGCGGGGTCTTGCCGTTGACGTCCCTGGCGAAGAACACCAGGCGGGTCTGGTTCTCGACGATCGGCGTACCGCCCCTTGCGGCGATGAACTTCTCAATCGCCGCATCGCGCTGCTCGGACTCCATGTCCGGCAATTGCCTCTTGAGCGCGGTCCATGATTGCGGCTCGCCCGCACAACCGGCCAGCGTCAGCGCCGCAAGCACCGGCACGAGCACCCCTGGCACCCACCCCGGCACCTTAGGCACCGGTGGCACCCGCGGCACCCTTCCTGGTGCGTTGCCCTTCCACGATCAGTTGACCGCAGGCGGCGCGAATGTCGCGGCCACGGCTTTTGCGCACTGACACATTGAGCCCCTTGTCGGCGAGAATTTTGGCAAAGGTGTTGATCACCTCATCCGACGGCCGCTCGAAGGGAATGCCGGGCGCGGCGTTGAGCGGTAGCAGGTTGACCTTGGCCTTGACGCCCGACAGCACCTTGACCAGCGTGCGCGCGTCCTGCGGCGAGTCATTCACACCCGCCAGCATCACATACTCGAACATGATGCGGCGGCGCTTGCTGAGCGGGAACCGCTCGCAGGCGTCGATCACGTCCTGCATCGAGTATTTCTTGTTGGACGGCACGATCGCGGCCCGCGTCTCTTCGGTGGCGGCGTGCAGCGACACGGCCAGGTTCGGCATCAGGTCCTCGCCGGCCAGCTTGTCCATCATCGGCACCAGGCCCACCGTCGACAGCGTCACCCGCTTTGGGTGCAGGGCCAGGCCTTCCTTCTCGTTCAGCATCCGCAGCGCCTTCATCGTCGCGTCGTAGTTGTGCAGCGGCTCGCCCATGCCCATGAGGACGATGTTGAAGGACTTGTCGAGCAGGTCGAGCGACTGGGCGAGCAGCCGCACCTGGGCCGTGATCTCGGCGGCCGACAGGTTGCGGACCAGCCCCATTTGGCCGGTCAGGCAGAAGGCGCAGCCCATGGCGCAGCCGACCTGGGTGGACACGCAAAAGGTCTGGGCCGGCGTGTCGGGAATGAAGACCGCCTCGATCTGCTTGCCGTCGGCCAGCTGCAGCACGAACTTCTGCGTGCCGTCGGTCGAGACGTCGCGCTTGACGATCGACGGGAGAGAGATGGTCGCCTTCTCGGCGAGCGCCGCGCGCAGTTGCTGGCCGAGGTCGGTCATCTGCGCGAAGTCGGTGACGCCACGACGCCACATCCAGCGGTAGATCTGCTTGGCGTGGAAACGCTTGTGGCCCAGCGACTCGACAAAGGTTTCGAGGTCGCCCAGTTCCATTCCGGCGAGGTCGGCCAGCACCGCTTCAGTGTAGCGGACGTGGCGACAAACCTTCAGGTTTGTCGGTCCTAGCCGGCAAACCGCGCGCGCATGGACGTCAGCGTGCGGGTCAGCGAGTCGCGCGCGGTGCTGTTGACCACGGGACGAAGGAACGGGCTGACCAGGAACGGCAGGTTCCGGCTGAGCGTCAGCGATTCCACTTCGACGACGACCCCGCCGCCGACTTGCTTGTAGCGCCAGTACGAATAGAGCCGCCACATGAAGCCATGGTCATTGCCCTCCGGCAACGCCCGCTCCTGCGGTGTCCCCGCGTTCTCGACCTCGACGATTTTGGTCGAGATGCTGGTGCTCAGTGCCCGGTCGGCCGCGATGCGGCGATAGGTCGTGTCGTACTCGGTGTCGTAGACCACCGTGATCAGCTTGGTGCGCCGCAGGCGCAGGAACAGCTTCTGCGAGTTCTCGCCGGTCTGCACCACCCGCGACGACAGCACGTCTTCCTGCTTGTGCTTGTCGGCCTGCGGTTCCTGCAGGGTCTTCAGCAGCACCTCCAGCTTGACGTTGGGCACGAAGCCGGTGCCGCGCCAGTGGTTGATCATGCCGCCCGCGACTTCGATCTCGCTCAAGGCGCCGTCGCGCGCGACCGCCCGCGTCACGATCACCTCGCCCCGGCGCAGCCGTTCCATCGCCTTGGTGAGCTGCGCCGCCGGCTGGCGCTCGATGTCGAGGAAGGGCGAGTCGTCGCGCAGTTCCTTGTCGATGCGCGCCGCGATCGCCGCGGCATACCGGTCAAAGCCCTCGATCGTCTTCGCCTGGAGGATCGCCTCCATGGAGTCGGCAGAAAGCCCGGCGCTCATCGTGATGATGGCGGCAAGTGTTGCCCCGGTCGAGGCCAGCCGTCCGGTCATCATCGGATCGTCTCCTCCAGGTAAAGGGCGTGGGCGTTCCTGATGCTCGTGAGGACGAAGGTTACGACCATCCCTGCTACTCCCACAATACCTCCGGGGTCGAACCAACGGAGCTCAACCAGGCCGAACGGCCGGATCACCGGTGAGCTGGTCAGGGCATGGGCGCCGGCCACCAGCACCGTCCTCAGTTCGGTTGGTCCAATGTCGAGGACGGCCATTGTTTCGAAATGTGCAGATGGCGCCCAAAGCGGCTCAAGTGATATGATCCCGGGGTAATTCTTTCTGCCGCAACCACTTAATCTGCGGCAGGTTCCCACGTGTCCGAGCCCAACATTCGCCGCGCCGTGCTTGCCAACGGTGTCCGTCTCGCCACCGAGCGGATGCCGCACGTCCGCTCGGTCGCCATCGGCATCTGGCTGACGCGCGGCTCGCGTCATGAACCGACCGAAAGCATGGGCATCGCGCACTTTGTCGAGCACATGCTCTTCAAGGGCACGCCGACGCGCTCGGCCGAGGAGATCGCGCAGCAGGTGGATTCGATCGGCGGCCAGATCGACGCCTTCACCTCCAAGGAATACGCCGGCTACTACCTGAAGGTCCTCGACGAGCACCTGCCCCTGGCGGTCGAGATTCTCGCCGACCTGATCAGCAATCCGCTGATGGCGGACGATGACATCGAGAAAGAGAAGAAGGTCATTCTCGAAGAGATCAAGATGGTCGAGGACACGCCCGACGACCTGGTCCACGAGATCTTCGCCGAGGGTTTCTGGAGCGGCCACCCGCTCGGGCGTCCCATTCTGGGCACGCCGGCCAGCGTGAACGCGCTGACCCGCGACACCATCACGAAGTATTTCGCGAACACGTATGTCGCGGCCAACTTCGTGGTCGTGGCCGTCGGCAATCTCGAACACGATCACGTGCAGTCGCTGCTCGAAAAGGCGCTCGCGCACGTGCCCCACAACGGGCCGGACGCCGAGCACTCGGTGCCGGTCACCGCCTCGACCATCCAGATTCGCAAGAAGGACCTGGAGCAGAGCCACGTGGTCTTCGGCGCGCCGGCCCTGCCGCAGCACCATCCGGAACGGTACGCCGGCTACGCGCTCAACACCACGCTCGGCGGTTCGATGAGCTCGCGCCTGTTCCAGAACGTGCGCGAGAAGCGCGGCCTGGCGTACTCGGTGTTCTCGGGGCTCTCGTCGTACCAGGATTCCGGCGCGCTCAGCATCTACGCCGGCTGCGGTAACGACTCGGTCGCGGAACTGATTGACGTGGTCGTCGCCGAGCTGCGGCAAATGAAGCTGGGCGGGCTCGACGCGATCGAACTGCGCCGCGCCAAGGATCACCTGAAGGGCTCGTTGATGCTCGGACTCGAGAGCACCTCGAGCCGGATGTCGCACCTGGCGCGGCAGGAGATGTACCGCGACCGCACCGATGGCCTCGATGAAATGCTGGCCGCCATCGAGCAGGTCTCGGCCGAAGACGTGCTGAAACTTGCCGATCGATTTTTCGCCAATGGCTCGCTTGCCGTGACGGTACTTGGCGCGGTCAACGGACTGCAGGTCAACCAGGAGCAACTGGCGCTGTAACAGGTCCGGCTGAAGCCGGACGCTACAGGAGAGCTGACAACCGGAATGATTGCGCGTTACACGAACCCCGAGATGGGCCGCATCTGGAGCGACCAGCGGCGCTACGAAACCTGGCTCCAGGTCGAAGTGGCCGCCGCCGAGGCGATGGCCGCCGCCGGCATCATCCCCGCCGAAGCGGCGCGCGACCTGCGCGACAGGGGCGCCTTCGACATTGCCCGCATCGACGAAATCGAAAAAATCACCCAGCACGACGTCATCGCCTTCACCACCGCGGTGGCCGAGCAGGTCGGGCCGTCGGCCCGCTGGCTGCACTTCGGCCTGACCTCGTCCGACGTGATCGACACCGCGCAGGCGGTGCAGATGGTCGAGGCGTGCGACGTGATCCTGAAGCTGCTGGCCGGCCTGGGCGAGGCGGTCAAGGCGCGGGCGGTTGAACACAAGCACACGGCGATGATCGGCCGCACGCACGGCGTGCATGCCGAGGTCATGACCTTCGGCTTGAAGCTGGCGCTCTGGTACGCCGACCTCGCGCGCTCGATCGAACGCGTCAAGCGCGCGCGCGAGGGCGTGCGCGTCGGCATGATTTCGGGCGCCGTCGGCACGTTCGCGCACCTCGACCCCAAGATCGAGGAGGACGTCTGCCGCCGGCTGGGCCTCGCACCCGATGCCGTGTCGTCGCAGGTCATCCAGCGCGATCGCCACGCCGAGCTGCTGAGCGCGCTGGCCATCACCGGCGCCTGTCTCGAGAAGTTCGCGCTCGAGATTCGCGGCCTGCAGAAGACCGAGATCGGCGAAGTCGAGGAGCCGTTCGCCAAGGGGCAGAAAGGTTCGTCGGCGATGCCGCACAAGCGCAACCCGATTGGCTGCGAACAGATTGTCGGCCTGGCCCGCCTGCTGCGCAGCAACGCGATGGCGGCCATGGAGAACGTGGCGCTGTGGCACGAGCGCGACATTTCGCACTCGTCGGTCGAGCGCGTCATCCTGCCCGACACCTTCATTGCCCTCGACCACATGCTGCGCCGCTTGACCCGCATCGTCAGCGGCATGGTGGTGTATCCCGATCGCATGCTGGCCAACCTGAACCGGTCGCGCGGCGTGGTGTTCTCGGGCCAGGTGCTGCTCGAACTGGCCCGCCACGGCGTGTCGCGCGAGCAGGCCTACGAGTGGGTGCAGCGCAACGCCATGCGCTCGTTCCACGAGCAGCAGGATTTCAAGCCGCTGCTGCTGGCCGATGCCGACATTGCCAAGGTGCTGCCGGCGGCGGAGCTTGAGAAGGCGTTCGACCTGAAGGAACAGCTCCGCAACGTCGACGTGGTGTTTCAGCGCGTATTTGGAGGCTAGTTGATGAAGGCCAGAGTCTATGTGACCTTGAAACCGTCGGTGTTCGATCCGCAGGGGCGCGTCGTCGCTGATGCGCTGGTCACACTGGGCTAC
The DNA here is from genome assembly GCA_041178345.1 of Acidobacteriota bacterium. Lineage (GTDB taxonomy): Bacteria > Acidobacteriota > Vicinamibacteria > Vicinamibacterales > UBA2999 > 12-FULL-67-14b. The sequence goes on from JBEGVQ010000166.1 coordinate 10,513, forward strand.
CAGGACGTGCAGGACGTGCGGCAGGGCAAGTTCTTCGAGGTCGAGCTCTCCGAGCCGGACGCCGCGAAGGCGAAAGCGCGGGTGACCGAGATGGCCGACAAGCTGCTCGCCAACCCGGTGATCGAGAGTTACCGCGTCGAGGTCCTGCCATGAAGTTCGCGGTCGTCGTGTTTCCCGGGTCGAACTCGGACTACGACGCGTTCTACGCGGCCTCGGCGGTGCTTGGCGCGGACGCGGCGCTGGTGTGGCACAAGGACACCGACCTGCAGGGCGCCGACGTGGTGATCCTGCCGGGCGGCTTCGCCCACGGCGACTACTTGCGCACCGGCGCCATCGCGCGCTTCTCGCCGATCATGGCGGCGGTCAGGGCGTTTGCCGACCGCGGCGGACCGGTGCTGGGCATCTGCAACGGCTTCCAGGTGCTGCTCGAGGCCGGCATGCTGCCGGGCGCCATGGTGAGGAACGATCGCATCAAGTTCGTGTCGCGGCTGGTGCCGGTGCGGGTCGAGCAGACCGATACGCCGTTCACGGCGGCCTGCGCCTCCAAGCAGGTGCTGCATCTGCCCGTGGCCCACGGCGAAGGCAACTACTACGCCGATCCCGAGACGCTGGCCGCGCTCGAGGCGCACCGCCAGGTCGTGTTTCGCTACGCGGATGCCGCCGGCGAGGTCACACCCGCCAGCAACATCAACGGCTCACTCAACAACATCGCCGGCATCTGCAACCGGCAGCGCAACGTGATGGGGCTGATGCCGCACCCCGAGCGCGCGATGGAAGCCCAGTTGGGAAGCGCGGACGGCCGCGTGATCCTGGCATCGGCAGTGAAAGCTCTCGCATCCCCTTCGAGGTAACGGCACCGGTGGCAGTCATTGACGCGGCAGTCCTGGAACGACACGGCATCAAGCCGGACGAGTACGAGCGCATCCTCGGGCTGATGGGCCGCGAGCCCAACCTGCTGGAGCTGGGCCTGTTCTCGGTGATGTGGTCCGAGCACTGCAGCTACAAGAGCTCGCGCGTGCACCTGAAGACGCTGCCGACCACCGGCCCGCGCGTCGTGCAAGGACCCGGCGAAAACGCCGGCGCGGTCGACATCGGCGGCGGCTGGTGCGCGGTCTTCAAGATCGAGTCGCACAACCACCCCTCGTTTATCGAGCCGTACCAGGGCGCCGCGACCGGTGTCGGCGGCATCATCCGCGACATCTTCACCATGGGCGCGCGGCCGATCGCGCTCTTGAACGCGCTGCGTTTCGGCTCGCTCGACCAGCCGCTCGCCCGCCGCATTTTCGAGGGCGTCGTTGCCGGCGTCGGCGGCTACGGCAACAGCATCGGCATCCCCACCGTGGGCGGCGAGATCGTCTTCGACGAGATGTACTCGGGCAACCCGCTCGTGAACGTGCTGTGCCTCGGCATCTCGCGCATTGACGGCATCGTCAAGGGCGCGGCCAGGGGCGCGGGCAACCCGGTGTTCTACGTTGGCGCCAAGACAGGCCGCGACGGCATCCACGGCGCGACCATGGCATCGGCCGAGTTCGACGAGAAGTCGGCCGAGAAGCGTCCGGCAGTGCAGGTCGGCGACCCCTTCATGGAGAAGCTCCTGATGGAGGCCTGCATCGAGGTGATGAAGACCGGCGCCGTGCTGGGCATCCAGGACATGGGCGCGGCCGGCCTGTCGTGCGCGACCTCGGAGATGGGTTCGCGCGGCGGCGTCGGCATGACCATCGACGTGATGCACGTGCCGCAACGCGAGACCGGCATGACCCCCTACGAGATCATGCTGTCGGAGTCGCAGGAGCGCATGCTGCTGGTGGTCGAAAAGGGCCGCGAGCACGAAGTGACGGCGGTGTTCGAGAAGTGGGACCTGCACGCGGTGCAGGTCGGCGAGGTAGTCGAGGGCTCGCGCCTGAAGATCCACGAGCGCGGCGTGCTGGTGGCCGATGTGCCGAATCGGGCGCTGACCGATGAGGCGCCGGTGTATCGCCGGCCCATGCAGGAACCGCCGTGGCAGAAGGACGTGCAGCGCCTGCCGCTCGAGAAGCTTGGCGAACCGCCGTCGGCCCAGGCGGCGTTCGACCGGCTGCTCACGGTGCCGACCATCGCCAGCAAGCGATGGGCCTACGGGCAGTACGACCACAGCGTCGGCACCAACACGATCGCCCAGCCCGGCATGTCGGCGGCGGTGGTGCGCGTGAAGGGCACCACCACCGGCCTGGCCGTATCGGTCGATGGCAACGGCCGGTTCTGTTATCTCGATCCGCACCGTGGCGCCATGCTGGCCGTGGCCGAAGCCGGGCGCAATGTGGCGTGCGCCGGCGGCGAGCCGATCGGCGGCACCAACAACCTCAACTTCGGCAATCCCGAGCGGCCCGAGATCATGTGGCAGCTGGGCGAGGCCGTCCGCGGCATTGGCGAGGCGTGCCGGGCGCTGGGCATTCCCATCACCGGCGGCAACGTCAGCCTTTACAACGAGACCGAAGGCCGCGCCATCTACCCAACCCCGGTGCTGGGCGTGGTCGGCCTGCTCGAGGACGCCGCGAAGACGACGACCCGCGCGTTCAAACGAGAGGGCGCGGCGGTGGTGTTGCTGGGCGATAATCTGGGCGAGTTGGGCGGCAGCGAGTACCTCGCCACCATGCATGCCACGGTGGCCGGTATGCCGCCCGCGCTGGACCTGGCGCGGGAGGCCGCGCTGCAGAAGCTCATCGTCACGTTGATTCGCGGTGGCTTGGTCGATTCGGCGCACGACTGTTCGGAAGGCGGCCTCGCCGTCACGCTGGCCGAGTGCACGTTCAATAGCGGCGGGATTGGCGTCTCGGCCGAGATTGCGCCAAGTGGCCCGGCGGAATGGCAAGCCAACGCCACGTTGTTCGGCGAATCGGCCTCGCGCATCGTCGTATCGGCATCTCCCGACAAGCTTGACGCCGTGCTCGCCGCCGCAAAGGACGCGGGCGTGACGGCAACGGTGATCGGCAAGACCGGCGGCGAGCGCATTCGTTTGAGCGTGGGTGGCACCGCGGCGGTTGACTCGGCCATCGCCGATGCCGAGCAGGCCTGGGCCACCGCTATTTCAATCACGATGTCAGGCAGGGCGCCCTTTTAGGGGTGCCGGAGAAGATATGTTCGATAAGTTCCGCGACGAGTGCGGTGTCTTCGGCATCTACGGACACCCGGAAGCGTCGAAGCTGGCCTACCTGGGCCTCTACGCGCTGCAGCATCGCGGACAGGAGAGCGCCGGCATTGCCTCGGCCGACGGCGAGCGCGTGCGGCTCGTCCGCCAGATGGGCTACGTCAACGACATCTTCGACGAGGCCACGCTCGCGACGCTGAGCGGGCCGATCGCGATCGGCCACACGCGCTATTCGACTGCCGGTGAAAGCAAGCTGTCGAACGCGCAGCCCATCCTGATCGACTGCGTCCACGGCCAGGTCGGCATCTGCCACAACGGCAACATCGTCAATGCCAACGAAGTGCGCGACCGGCTGGTCCGCGCCGGCTCGATTTTCCAGACCAACAGCGACACCGAAGTGGTGCTGCACTTGTATGCGCGCTCGCAGGCCGGCTCGGTCGAGGACGCGCTGGTCGAGTCGGTCACGCAGTTGACCGGCGCCTTCTCGTTCGCGCTGATCACCAAGGACTCGATGATTGCCGTGCGCGATCCGCACGGCTTCAGGCCGCTGGCGCTGGGCAGGCTCGATAACGCCTGGGTGGTCAGTTCCGAGACCTGCGCGCTCGACCTGATTGGCGCCACCTACGTGCGCGACGTCGAGCCCGGCGAGGTGCTGATTGCCGGGCCGCACGGGCTGCGATCGATCAAGCCGTTTCCGAAGGCGCAGTTGTCGCACTGCATCTTCGAGCACGTCTACTTCGCCCGGCCCGACAGCGAAGTGTTCGGCCAGAGCGTCCACGAAGTGCGCACCGAGCTCGGCCGCGCGCTGGCGCGGGAAACCGGCATCGACGCCGATGTGGTGGTGCCCATTCCCGACTCGGGCGTCTGCGCCGCGATTGGCTATTCCGAGGAATCGAAGATCCCGCTGCGGATGGGCCTGATTCGCAATCACTACGTCGGCCGGACGTTCATCGAGCCGGCGCAGTCGATTCGCCATTTCGGCGTCAAGGTGAAGTTGAACCCGGTGAAGAGCATCCTTGCCGGCAAGCGCGTGGTGCTGATCGACGATTCGCTGGTGCGCGGCACCACCAGCCGCAAGATCGTCAAGATGGTGCGCGCGTCCGGCGCCAAGGAGGTGCACTTGCGCATCAGTTGCCCGCCGACGGTCTCGCCGTGCTTCTACGGCGTCGATACGCCGCGGCGGCAGGAGCTGATCGGCGCCACCCACACGCTCGAGGAGATTCGCAAGTACGTCGCCGCCGACACCATCGGCTACCTCAGCCTCGACGGCCTGTTGTCGTCGGTCAAGGGGCAGGGGCCGTCGTACTGCACGTCGTGCTATACCGGGCAGTATCCGGTCGCCTTCCCGCGCGATCACAACGGCTACCTGCAGTTGTCGCTCAAGATCGATGGCCGCCCGAAGCCGCTTCCGGAAGAAGAGCCCGTTGGCTGACCCCCGGTTGGCGGCCTTCGTCCTGACCCTTGCGGTTCTCGTAGCCCCCCCCTTCATGGGCGGCCAAGCTCTGTGGGCGCAGGAGCGCGGTCCGACCGCCGCTTCGCCTGAAGAGATCCGTGTCGCCATTGGCAAGCTGGGCGACCTCGACTATCCGACGCGCATGGGCGCCGGGCGGGTCCTTCGCCGCGCGCCCGCCGCGCAGGTGGTGCCGGCCCTGCTCGAGGCCATCAGCGAGCACGCCGACGGCTACATCCGCTACAAGGCGCTGATCCTGCTGACCGGGTTCAATGACCCGCGCACGGTCGACACCATGCGTGATGCCATGGTCTCGCCCAACGACCGCCTGCGCGAGGTGGCGTTTGCCTACTTTGAGCAGTTCCCCGCCGCCTCACTTGCGCCAGGCATGCTGGCCGCCCTCGACAAGGAGCAGGGCGAGTTCGTGCGTCCGGCGCTGATTCGGGCGCTGGCGGCCGTCCACAAGCAACCCCAGGTCGCCGACGCCTTGATCCGCGACGCCGGTCGCGGCGTCGACTTCTTCCGCAGCACCGTGATCGAGGCGCTCGGCGACTACAAGATTGCCGCCGCGGTGCCGAAGCTCATTGAGATCGCCAGGATCGACGGCCCGTTACAGGACGATGCGGCGACGGCGCTGGGGAAGATTGGCGATAAAGCGGCGCTTGGCACCCTGGCCGAGCTGCAGCGAACGGCGCCGAAGGAAGCGCAGCCGGCCATTGCCGCCGCGATCTGCCTCATGGGCACCAACTGTTCGGCGCACGTCGGCTATCTCGAGAAGACCCTGACCTTTGCCGACACCTACCCGGGATACCAGGAGCTGCTGCGTGGCGCCGCCGCGGGTCTTGGCAGCGTGGCCCGGCAGGGCCACGAAGAGGCGCTGGGCGTCCTGTTCCGCGTCGGCATTCCCTCGCAGGATCCGGTGCGCGCCCCGGTCACGCTGGCGCTCGGCCTGGTGGCGCTGCGCAATACGCCGCTCATGCTGAAAGCGCTCGAATCGCACCCCGACCAGGCCGGCGCCATCGGCATTCTGGCCGAGGCGTTCGACATGCTCGAGGAGGACCTCGAGGAAGAGCGGTTCTTCGTCGCGGTTCGCCGCACCTACTGGGCGGCCGCCGATGGCTCGGCGACGCGCAAGCTGTGCGAGTTGCTGATCACCAAGCTGGACTTCTAAGCTGAAACCCCCAGGTTCCAAGTCCCCAAGCCCTATGGATTACAAGAGTTCTGGCGTTGATATCGACGCGGGCCACGAGACCGTTCGCCGCATCAAGAAGCTGGCGCAATCGACCTTTACCCCAGGCGTGCTGTCGGACATTGGCTCGTTTGGCGGCTTGTTCAAGCTGGATACCGCCGCCTGGAAAGAGCCGGTGCTGGTATCGAGCGCCGATGGCGTCGGCACCAAGCTCAAGGTCGCCTTCATGGCCAACCAGCACACCACCATTGGCGTGGACCTGGTCAACCACTGCGTCAACGACATCCTGGTGCAGGGCGCCGTGCCGCTGTTCTTTCTCGACTATCTCGCGACCGGCAAGCTGTCGCCCGACGTGGCCGAGCAGATCGTGCAGGGCCTGGCGCGCGCGTGCAAGGACAACGGTTGCGCGCTGCTTGGCGGCGAGACCGCCGAGATGCCCGGCTTCTACAACGACGGGGAATACGACGTGGCCGGGTTCATGGTCGGCGCCGTGGAGCGCGCCCGCCTGATCGACGGCAAGACTATCGCCGCCGAGGACGTGCTGCTCGGCTTGCCGTCGAGCGGTTTGCACACCAATGGTTATTCGCTCGCCCGCAAGATCGCGTTCGAGGAGTTGAAGCTGGATGTGGACACCCATGTGCCCGACCTGGGCGAGACGGTCGGCCAGGCGCTGCTGCGTCCCCACCGCTCGTACCTGCCCGTGATCAAGCCGCTGCTCGGCAAGGGCGTCATCAAGGGCATGGCGCACATCACCGGCGGCGGCATTACCGACAACCTGCCGCGGGTGTTGCCGCCGGGCACGGCAGCCCGCGTCAACCGCACCTCGTGGCGGGTGCCGGCCCTTTTCCGCTGGCTGGGTGAATCAGGGCGGGTGCCGGAGTACGACCTTCGCCGCGCGCTGAACATGGGTATCGGCATGATCCTGGTCGTCGGCAAGCACGACGTGGACGCCGTCCGGAAAGATCTGCTGAACGCCGGCGAAGCCAACAGCCTGGTGATCGGCGACATCATCCCGGGTGAACCGGGCGTCGAGTACATGTAGCATCGGCACATGAAACGTCGAGCCCTGCTGCAGTGGATGGTCTCCGGCGCGGTCACGCTGCCGGTGTGGCGCGCCGACCTGTCGGCTGTCGCCCTGGCGCAGGCAGACGTGCTCAGCACGGGCCAGGTGTTTGTGCTGCGAGACGTCGCGACCACGGTGCTGCCGTCGGTCATTGGCGCGAAGGGGCACGACGAGGCCGTCGACAACTTCCTGCGCTGGCTTCAAGACTACCGAGAGGGCGTGCCGCTGTCGCACGGGTACGGCGAGCCGCGGCTGGTTCGCAGCGGACCGTCGCCTGCGTCCGGTTACGGAACGCAGATTGCGGCCTTGCAGCAAGCTGCGACCGAGCGCGCGGGCCGGTTTGGGGCCTTGCCCCTTGAAGTGCGCCGCGCCATTCTCGACACGGCCTTCAAGCAGGCCGGCATCCAGAACCTGCCGTCGCGTCCAGACGGCAAGCACGTTATCGCCGACCTGATGTCGCATTACTTCCGCAGCAGCGCGGCCAACGACCTCTGTTACAACGCGCGCATTGGCCGGAACACCTATCGCGCCATCCGCATTTCAACCGCGCGGCCGCAACCGTTGAATGGAGGGCGGGGGCTTTAGCCCTCGCCGACCACCATGCCTGTTCACGAATCAGACATCTGCGTTATCGGCGGCGGCATCACCGCTGCCATGCTCGTCGAGCGACTCGCCGAGCTCAAGCCCGGCCTGAGCATCACCGTGGTCGAGGCCGGCCGATCGATCTTCGACCGCGAAAACCGTGGTCAGTACCATCGACGCGCGCTGGCGTACGGCGAGCATCCGTGGCATGACGACTTCATCGAGGATCAGCAGGCCAAGGGCATGATCTCGATGACCATGGCCGTCGGTGGACAGGCGCTGCATTGGGGCGGCGCGTGCAATCGATTTTCCGAAGAAGATCTCCGGCTCAAGTCGATGTACGGGCTCGCGGATGACTGGCCGATCACGTGGGCCGAACTCGAGCGGTACTACGTCGAGGCCGAACGCCGGCTGAATGTTGCCGGCGATGCGAGCCCGTATCCTGAAGATCGCCGATCGGCGCCGTATCCGCAGCCGGCGATGCCGCTGTCGTATAACCTGCAGGTTCTCAGGAAGTGGGCACAACAGAGCGGGCTGAAGTTCTCGCCGCTGCCGATGTCGCGCAACGTGAGCGCGCCGTTTGGCGGCCGCGGGCAGTGCGGGCTCTACGACACATGCGGCGATGTCTGTCCCACCGGTGCGCGCTACTCGCCGGACTACACCTATCAGCAGCTGATTGCCGCGAAGAAGGTGACGCTGCACGACCGCATGCTGATTCGGCGCCTCGTCGTGGACGAGGGTCGCTCGACGATCGCCATGGCGCAGGGGTATCACCAGGATCGGCCGGGCGAGGTGACCGAGTATCGCGCGCGGCAGTTCGTGCTGGCCTCGGGCCAGTGCTGGAGCCCGCACCTGTTGCTGCTGTCGACGAGCGCCCGGTTTCCCAACGGAGTGGCCAATGGGTCTGGACTGGTCGGCCGGTTCATGAACGGCCACAAGTTCATTTCGGCCCAGGCGACCATCGATGAAGAGACGTTTCCCGGGCAGAACATGTCCCACAGCCTGGTCTCGCGCGAGTATTTCCGCTGCGCCCCGGGTGGCGCGTTCGTGCGGCACGATACGCGGGTCTGGGAGAGTTCGGCCGGCAAGGAGCCGCGGCTGCGCAGTGCCGACGGCGGTCTCCTGATGGGCGACGAGCTGCTCAACGAGTGGCGCGGCCGGGCGCTCAAGGGCAGCTCGGTCCGCTTGCGCACCTATTACGACTCGCATCCGTCTGCCGACAGCCGGCTCTCGCTCGACCCGGCGTCGAAGAATCGCTATGGCGATCCCATGCCGAAGATCGAGCATCGGCTCGACGCCGCCGCCGAGGCGCGCGAGGCCGCCACGCTGGCGCATTGCACGGGCGTGTTCGAGCGCCTGGTGCGGGCCAGCAACGGCCGCCTGACCGGCAAGCCGTCGGTCTCGACCTATTGGGACCATCCGGCCGGCGGCTGCCGCATGGGCACCGACCCGGCCACCAGCGTCTGCGACAGCTTCGGCCGCACCCACGATCACGAGAACCTGTTCGTGATCGGCGCGCCCACGCTGCCAACTGGCGGCTGCACCAACGGCACGCTCACGTTCGTCGCCCTGTCCCTGCGCTCCGCGCACGCGATTGCCGGTTAACGGGGTCGGGGATCTTTTCGGGGCCGGCCATGCGGCTTCATGGAGAGGCCGCAGAATGGCGCGACTGCCCGTTGCCAGACGGGATTACCGATCGGCAATCCTCGCCTCATCATTTCCCGAATGTTTTCGAGTTCGGAGCCGCTGTCCGGCCTATTGACAATTTCGATCCAGTTTGAGGGTCGCTGAATTGGCCATGGCGCCAGCAAAACCGGTACGCAGTTCTTGCCCGGCGGTGACAAGCTAGACCACTTCCATTGCTCCGCTTTTGTAACCAGGCCCGCACGCAATGGGTTGCGCTCCACGTACCGGCATACCCGTAAGAAGTACCGCTCGGTCTGGACAGGCAAGGCCGTGAACCGTCCCTGATACACGGACCCGGTTCCGCGCATGCCATGGAAAGCGTTCCATCGCTGGGCGTGGGTGCCGGTAATCCAGTGCATCAGTCGCGAAAGTTCTGCCACTCGTTCGCACTGAATGACGAAGTGCCAGTGGTTCGGCATCACGCAGTACGCAATTACCTTCACGTTAAAACGAGGAAGGCCTTGCCGCACGACGCTCAAGAATGCGAGGTAATCGCCATCATCATGGAACAGCGTGGCGCGACGTGCTCCGCGGTTAAGCACGTGGAATACGGTCCCTTGCAATGTGTGCCGAAGACGCCTGGGCATGTATCCGAACTCCAGTTTTGCGAGTTACTATTCGCAAAGTGGATGCCACCCGGAAAAGATCCCCGACCCCAATTCTCGGCGTCCTGATTTCGGGGCGTGGCTCCAACCTCAAGGCCATCATCGAGGCCATTGACGAACGGCGCCTCGATGCCACGATCGCCATCGTCATTTCCAACAAGGCCAACGCACCTGGACTCGATCACGCCCGCGCGGCGGGAATTGAGACCATGGTGCTCAATCACCGCGATTTCGCGACCCGTGAAGAGTTTGATCAGGAGATCGTCACGGCGCTGCGCCATCGGCGGGTGGACGTGGTGTGCCTCGCTGGTTTCATGCGACTCCTGAGCCCGGTATTCGTGGACGCGTTCCCCGATCGCATCCTCAACATTCATCCGTCGCTGTTGCCGAAGTATCCAGGTCTTCACCCGCAGCAACAGGCGTTGGACGATGGTGCCACGGTCAGCGGCGCCACTGTTCATATTGTGAACAAGGAGCTCGACGCGGGGCCGATCGTGTTGCAGCGTGAGGTGGCGGTCCTGCCTGGCGACACGGCCGATACTCTGGCGGCGCGGATCCTGACCGTCGAACACCACCTGTATCCAGAGGCGATCGGTGTGGTCCTGGAGCGTAGCTAGGTCGCCGACCGCCGTAGCGTGAGCACGGCCACGTCCGGCGGACAGTTGATGCGCACCGGGACGTACACGGTGCCGACCCCTTTGCTCACGAACAAGGCCGTGTTTTCGCGCGTCGCGTAGCCAGCGAGCACGGGGAACTTGCGTCCGGCGATCGCGCCGATTGCCGGGACGATGACCTGCCCGCCGTGGGTGTGGCCCGACAACACCACCTGCACGTCCAGCGCCGCGGCCTCGACCAGCCGCCGCGGGTCATGCGCGAGCAGGATCGTCGTGCCGCCGGTGCCCTTCAGCACCGCCGCGATCTCGCCGGGCGACCGGGTCCAGAAACGAATGCCGGCAATGTCGAGCGGCTCCCCTCGCACCGTGAGCGCGGTTCGCTGGTCCTTCAGCACCGTGAAGCCGCGCGACGAGAGCGCCGCCGGCACCTCCCGCTCATCGTCGTGATTGCCGAGGACGGCGAACGAGCCGAAGGGGGCATGGGCCAGGGGCGCCAGCAGTTCGGCGACGGGACCGGCGTAGGCGCGGTCGAAAAAGCTGACGTAGTCGCCGCCCAGGACGATGATGTCGGGCGCCGCTGCCATGAGCGCCGCGACCGCGCGCGACACGTCTTCGGCCGACACGACCGAACTGTGGTGGACGTCGGTGATCATCCCGATGCGCAGGCCATCGAGCGCCGGCGGGAGCCCGCGCACGGCGACGTCGCGGACGATGCGATCGATCTGGTGCCGCTCGTACGCGACCCCGTTCGCGGCCACTCCGGTCAGTGCGCCTGCCGTGACCACGGTCGCCGAGCGGAGAAAGTCGCGGCGCGTGAGGGCCACGGCGCCAGTATACCCACCTGTCCGCGCGGGGTTGTTATAGTTGTCACCCATGAGCGTGTTCGACGAGTTCCAGTGGCGTGGCATGTTTTCCGACGCAACCGATGGCGCCAGGGACGCGCTGGCGGCCGGGAAGGTGACCGCCTATATCGGCTTTGATCCGACCGCGTCGAGCCTGCACGTCGGCTCGCTGCTGACGGTGATGGGGCTGGCGCGCCTGCAGCGTTTTGGCCACACGCCAATTGCCCTGGTTGGCGGCGGCACGGGAATGATTGGCGACCCGAGCGGCAAGTCGCAGGAACGGGTGCTGCTCGCGACCGAGCAGGTGAACCAGAACGTCGCTGGCATTCGCGCGCAGCTCGAGCGCTTTCTCGACTTCTCCGCCGCTCCCAATGCCGCTCGCATCGTCAACAACGCCGAGTGGCTGGGCGCGATCGACATCCTCACGTTTCTCCGCGACATCGGCAAGCACTTCAGCATTGGCTACATGCTGCAGAAGGAATCGGTGAGCCGGCGGCTCGAGAGTGAAGAGGGCATTTCCTACACCGAGTTCAGCTACCTGATCCTGCAGTCGTACGACTTCCTGCATCTGTTCGATCGCGAGGGCTGCACCATGCAAATGGGCGGCAGCGATCAGTGGGGCAACATCACGGCGGGCACCGATCTCATTCGCAAGGTGCGCGGCAAGAAGGCGCACGGGTTCGTGTGGCCGTTGCTCAAGACCTCGTCCGGCACGAAGTTCGGCAAGACCGAGGCCGGCACGGTGTGGCTGGATCCTGAGCGAACGTCACCGTTCAGCTTCTACCAGTTCTGGTTGAACACCGACGATCGAGACGTGATCAGCCACCTGCAGT
>JBEGVQ010000167.1:0-76707 GCA_041178345.1 Acidobacteriota bacterium
CATTCTCCAGTTCTCGATCGCGCAACGCTGGCTCGTGGTCGCCGCGACCGCCGGCGTCGCGGCGCTCGGCGTCTACAACTACCAGCGCCTGCCGATCGACGCGGTCCCCGACCTCACCAACGTCCAGGTGCAAATCAACACCGAGGCCCCGGGCTACTCACCGCTCGAGGCGGAACAGCGGATCACCTACCCGGTGGAGACGGCGATGGCCGGCCTGCCGCGACTCGAGGAGACGCGATCGATCTCTCGCTATGGCCTGTCACAGGTCACCGTCGTGTTCGAGGACGGCACCGACATCTACTTTGCTCGCCAGATGGTGAGCGAGCGCATTCTCGAGGCGCGCGGCAACCTGCCGCCCGGCCTGGCGCCGTCAATGGGGCCGATTGCGACCGGCCTCGGCGAGATCTTCCTGTGGACGGTCGAGGCACACGAGGGCGCCCGGACGGCCGACGGACAGCCGTACTCGGGCATGGATCTGCGGACGGTCCAGGACTGGATTGTCCGGCCGCAGTTGCGCAACGTGCCGGGCGTGGCCGACGTCAACAGCATCGGCGGCTACACCAAGCAGTTCCACGTCACCCCCGACCCGGCGAAGCTGGTGTCGTACGGCTTGACCTTCCGCGACGTGCTGGCCGCGCTGGCGGCCAACAACGCCAATGTCGGCGCCGGCTACATCGAGCGGCGAGGCGAGCAGTACCTGGTCCGGGCGCCGGGACAGGTGGCGACGCTGGCCGACATCGAGAACGTCGTCGTGGGCACCGCTGACGGGGCGCCGATCTTCATGCGCCAGGTTGCCGCGGTGTTGCTCGGTAACGAACTGCGCACCGGCGCGGCGACCGAAGACGGCCGCGAGGTCGTCCTCGGCACGGCCTTCATGCTGATGGGCGAAAACAGCCGCATCGTGTCGCAGCGGGTCGCCGATCGCATGGTGGAGGTCAATCGCACGTTGCCGGCGGGCGTGATTGCCAAGACCGTCTACGACCGCTCGAAGCTGGTCGATGCCACCATCCGGACCGTGCGGGACAACCTGATGGTCGGCGCGCTGCTGGTGATCATGATCCTGTTCCTGTTCCTGGGGAACATCCGGGCCGCGATCATCACCGCGTTTGTGATCCCGCTGTCGATGCTGTTTGCCATCACCGGCATGGTCGAGCAGGGCGTCAGCGGCAACCTGCTGAGCCTCGGCGCCCTCGACTTCGGCATCATCGTTGACGGCGCCGTGATCATCGTCGAGAACTGCGTGCGGCGCCTCACCGAGCGACAGCACGAGTTGGGCCGTGTGCTGACCCGCGCCGAGCGATTTGAGGTGGTCTTCGCGGCGTCGAAGCAGGTCCGCAAGGCGACCATCTTCGGCGAGCTGATCATCATGATCGTCTACCTGCCGATCCTGACGCTGACCGGGATCGAGGGCAAGATGTTCTACCCGATGGCGTTCACCGTGCTGGCGGCGTTGCTCGGCGCGATGATCTTCTCGATGACGTTCGTGCCGGCGGCTCTGGCCATCTGCCTCACCGGCCGGATGTCGGAAAAGGAGAACTGGCTGGTGCGCGGGGCCACGCGGATCTACCGGCCGGCGCTGCGGATGGCGCTCGCCAACCGCCTGGCGACGGTGATGGTCGCGATCGTCCTCATGGCGGTGACCACGGTCATGTCGGTTCGTCTCGGCACCGAGTTCCTGCCCAGCCTCGACGAAGGCGACCTGCTGGTGCATGCGCTCCGCATTCCCGGCACCAGCCTGACCACCGCGGTCGACATGCAGCACGACCTCGAGCGCAAGCTGAAGACCTATCCGGAAGTGGACTACGTGTTCTCGAAGCTCGGTACGGCGGAGATTGCCACCGATCCCATGCCGCCGAGCGTCGCCGACACCTACGTGATGCTGAAGCCGACGGCCGGGTGGCCCGATCCGTCGAAGCCAAAAGCCGCACTGGTGCGGCAGCTCGAAGAGGACCTGCTGCATTTACCGGGGAACAATTACGAGTTCATCCAGCCGATCCAGATGCGTTTCAACGAGCTGATCGCCGGCGTCCGCAGCGACGTCGCGGTGAAGGTCTTCGGCGACGACACTGACGTGCTGGGCGAAGTGGGTGCCGATGTGGAGCGGGTCCTGGCGGCGGTGCCCGGTGCCGCCGACGTGAAGATCGAACAGACCACCGGCTTGCCGGTGTTAACGGTCCAGCTCGATCGGCCGGCCATGGCCCAGCTCGGTCTGAACGTCGCCGACGTGCAGGAAGTGGTCGAAGTCGCCATCGGCGGCCGGGTCGCGGGGCAGGTCTACGACGGCGATCGGCGCTTCGACATCATTGTCCGCTTGCCCGAGAACCTGCGGACCGACATCGAGGGCCTGAAGCGGCTGCCCATTCCGCTCGCCGCCCGCCGCGGCGGCGACGTCGCTCCGGCGTCGCGCTCCGAACGCTACATTCCATTGGGGTCGGTGGCGGAGTTCGAAATCGCGACCGGTCCGAACCAAGTCGGCCGCGAGAACGGCAAGCGCCGCGTCATCGTTACTGCCAACGTGCGCGGCCGTGACATCGGCTCGTTCGTGGCCGAGGCCGAGCAGCGCATCCAGGAGGGCGTGACCATTCCCCCCGGCTACTGGACGGCCTGGGGCGGGCAGTTCGAACAGCTCATCTCGGCACGCGAACGGCTCATGGTCGTGGTGCCGATGGCGCTGCTGCTGATCTTCGCGCTGTTGTTTGCGACGTTCGGCAACGTCCGTGACGCGCTGCTGGTGTTCACGGGCGTGCCGCTGGCGCTGACCGGCGGCGTGTTGTTCCTGTGGCTGCGCGACATCCCGTTTTCGATTTCGGCGGCGGTTGGCTTCATCGCGCTGTCCGGCGTGGCCGTGTTGAACGGGCTCGTCATGCTGACGTTCATCAACCGCATGCGGGACGACGGGGCGTCGATCGACGAGGCTGTGTTCGAGGGCGCCGTGTCGCGCCTGCGGCCGGTGTTGATGACGGCCTTAGTGGCGTCGCTCGGCTTCCTGCCGATGGCGCTGGCCACCGGCACCGGCGCCGAAGTGCAGCGGCCGCTCGCCACCGTCGTCGTCGGCGGTATTGTCTCGTCAACTATCCTGACGTTGCTGGTGTTGCCGGTCCTGTACCGGATCTTCACTCGCGACAGGGAGGTATCGCTCGACCTGCCGCGTTCGTCCGAGGCGGGGTAGCGTTACCTGAAGGGCAGGTTGACGGTGAAGAGCGCGCCGCCGGTGGGCTGGTTCTCGACGAACACTTCACCTTCCAGCACCTGGACGAGGTGTTTGACAATCGACAGGCCGAGCCCGGTGCCGCCGGGCCGCGCGCGCGACTTGTCAACCCGATAGAACCGCTCGAACACGCGTCCCAGGTCATCGGGCGCAATGCCATGGCCGGTGTCGGCCACGGTCAGCTGGAACCGTCCGTCGGCGACCCTGGCGCCAATCTCGATCGCGCCGGAGTCGGGCGTGTAGTTGACGGCGTTTTCCACCAGGTTGCGGATGATGTCGTGCAGCTTCGCGGCATCGGTCTCCAGCATCGCAGCCTCCTCTGGTACCGACACCCTGATGGTCTGATGCTTGGCGGCGGCCATCGGCTCGAAGTCGGTCACGATGCCCCTGACGAGCGCCGCGATGTCGCAGGGCGCCACTTCCACGGTTTCCTGCCCGGCCTCGAGCCGCGCCAGCCGCAGCAGGTCCTTGACCAGCCGCTCCATGCGCTCGGCCTGGCGATGAATGATCTCGATGAAGCGTTCGCGGGCCTCGGGGTCGTCGGGATCGTCAAGCAACGCCTCGGCGTAGCCCTTGATGGCGGTGAGCGGCGTCCGCAGTTCGTGCGAGACGTTGGCGACGAAGTCGCGGCGAATCAGGTCGGCCTTCCGCAACTCGGTGATGTCGTGCATTACCAGCACGGCGCCGCGTCCGGCGGTCACGACTGGGGCGACCTGGGCCACCAGGGTTCGGGTCGTGTCGCGGGTCACCGACAACTCGAGCGCGCCGGTCTCACCGCCGGCCAGCGCGCGGCCCAGGTGTTCGACGATGCCGGGATGACGGATGGCTTCGACGTAGGAATGATTGAGGGCGCCCTGCTCGAGCTTGAGGATGCGCCGGGCCGCCTCGTTGACCAGTTGCAGCCGCCCCTGCTCATCGACCACCAGCACGCCCTCGATCATGCTGCCGAGAATGGCTTCCATGCGCGCGCGATCGCGGGCGAGGCTCTCGACCCGGCGGCCGAGTTCCTGCACCGCCTGGTCCATGCTCCGCGCGACACTGCCCAGCCCATCGTCGCCGTAGTCGGGGGCCGGCCGGCTCAGGTCGCCCAGGGCATAGCGCCGGGCGACCGCCTGGATGGCATTGACGCGCTGGTTCACCCCGGCGGCCCGCGACGCGCGAAACAGCGCCAGCGCCGCGAAGGCGAGGACCACGCCGGCGGCGACGCCGAGCAACAGGAGGGTCGTAGACGTCAGTGGCATCAGACCGGCGCCGGGTCGAGCAGCTTGTAGCCGAACTGCTTGATCGTCACAATCGTGTCGGCCAGCATCGGCACTTTTTCGCGCAGGCGCCGGACGTGCACGTCCACCGTGCGGGTGCCGCCGGTGTAGGAGTAGCCCCACACGTCGGACAACAGCAGATCGCGCGACAGCACGCGGCCGCGGTGCAGCATCAGGTACTGCAGCAGCAGGAACTCCTTCGCGGTCAGTTTTACCTCGTCGCCGTCGAATTTGACGACGTGGCGTTCGACATCAACGTTCAGTCCGCCGTAGGTCAGCCGGCTGTTGGTGGGCGCGGCGCGGTGGGCGCGCCGCAACAGGGCCCGCACGCGGGCCACGACTTCGTTGGGACTGAACGGCTTGGTGATGTAATCGTCGGCGCCCAGCTCGAGACCGACAATGCGATCCGATTCCTCGGCCTTGGCCGTGAGCATGATGATCGGAATCGCCGCGGTATTGGCATCGGCGCGGATCGCGCGGCACACCTGCAGGCCGTCGAGTCCCGGCAGCATCAGGTCCAGCACCACCAGGTCGGGCGCCTCGCGCTTGATCTGGGGCATGACGTCCCGGCCGGAGGTGACGATGGTGGCCACGAAGCCCGCCTTGCGCAGGTAATGCTCGAGCAGGCTGCCGATGTCGGGATCGTCTTCCGCGACCAGAATCCGGGTGGGGGGCCTCGCCGACATGGTTTCCGCCGATCTTAGCAGTTGCGGTAAGGTTTATGAGTGAAACGCCTTTCCCTGCTGGCCGCCTGCGCGATTGGGCTCCTTGCCGGCCCTGGGCTGAACGGCCAGTCGGCGTCTGGCCCGGTCCGCGCCGACACCATGCACTTGACCGTCGTGACGTCGGTCGGCGAGACGGCGGTCGCGCCCGGCCAGCGCGTGTCGCTGACGTTCGAGGTCACGCCGAAGAAGCTGATGCACGTCTACGCGCCAGGCAAGCACGATTACCAGGTGATTGCCGTGAAGCTCGATCCGCAGCCGTGGTTCCGCGTGCAGCCGACCACGTATCCGCCGTCGGAGATCTACCACTTCGAGGTGCTGGACGAGAAGGTCGAGACGTACGGCAAGCCGTTCAAACTGGTGCAGGATGTGACGATCCTGTCTACGCCGGAGGCGCAGCAGCTGCTGGCGGCGTCGCCCTCGATCAAGCTGTCGGGCCGCCTCGAGTATCAAGCCTGTGACGATCGGGTTTGCTACGCTCCCACGCGGGTGCCGGTGAGCTTCACCCTCGCGGTGAAGTAGCCCTACCGTAGTAGCCCCGCCGGACGTATCACCACCCCTCGGCGTAGGTATAATCCCTGCGTTGTGGCTCGTCCCAGCCGAACGGCGCTGACCCTGTCCGCCCTGATGTTGTTCGCGGCGACGGTCGCGGCGCGCCAGCCCGCCACCGGGCCGGACCTCGCCGCGGTGCTGCAGCGAGTGGGCGAGCGCGTCGAGCAATACTTCACGCGCGCCCAAAGCATTGTCTGCATCGAGATCGTCGGCCTCATGCCCTTTGATTCCGTCGGCATCTCGCGTGGCCGCACGGTTGAGTCGGAACTGCGGCTGTCGTGGGAACCGACCGACGAGAACCCCATCCCCATCGAAGCGCGCACGCTGCGCCAGGTGCTCAAGGTCAACGGCCATGCGCCGCGCAAGAACGATCACGGCAACTGCACGACGCCCGAGCAGAACACCTCGGAGGTCCAGCCGCTGTCGCTGTTGTTGCCGCAACAGCGCCACGAGTATTCGTTCAAGCTGGCCGGGGCCGGCAAGGTCGATAACCGCGCCGCCATCCTCTTGGACTACCGCATGGTGGCAAAGCCGTCGGTCACCGTGGAACTGGTTGACGACAACGAAGACTGCCTCAGCTACACGCTCGACGGCGGCCTGCGCGGGCGCATCTGGATCGATGCCGAAACCTACGACGTGCTGCGCATGGACCAGGGGCTGATCGGCCTGGTGGACATCCCGTTACCGCGCAAGATCGCCAACCGCAATCCGTGGCCGTCGTGGACGATGGAGCGGTGGGATACGTCGATTCGGTTCAAGCCCGTGACGTTTCAGGACCCGCCCGAAACGCTCGTGCTGCCAGCTTCCTCTACCTCGTTCCGCATTACGCGCGGCTCCGGTATGCCGCGCCTGCGCACCAGCACGCAATATTCGGGGTATCGCCGCTTCATCACCGGCGCCCGAATCCTTCCCCCCCAATAATTCGACCCGAGGCCGCTTGACAACCTAGTTATTTAGTCATATTTTGATTACTCAAAATATGTGTTTCCATTGATGGCGAAAATAAGTTCCATCGCTCGATGCTATATCGCTATCTTCCTGACCCTGTGGCTCTTGCCGCCGCAGCTGGCCACCGCACAGAGCACCGCGACCATCACAGGGGTCGTGCACGACGAGCAGCAGGGAGCCATCCCCGGCGCGCTCGTGACCGTGCGCCATGCCGCCAGCGGCCTTGAACGCCACACCACCACCGAAGCTTCGGGCAGATTCGCACTCGAGAACCTTCCCCTCGGCACGCATTACGTGACGATTGCGATGCCTGGATTCCATACCTTTCAACAGCGTGTCGATGCGCTCGATGCCGGTCCCCGCCACGTCGAGGCCCTGGTCACCGTGGCGGCGTTCACCGACACTGTGCGGGTCGTGCCCGAGCCGCCGGCCCTGGACACCACGTCGGCCGGGACCCGCCACGCCGTCAGCGTGACCCGGTTCGAGCGGATGCCGGTCGCCGTCTCCAGCCGCGGCATTGAGGCCGTGCTCGTGGCCTTCCCGGGCTTCGCGCAGAACGCCAATGGCGCCATTCATCCGCGCGGCGCGCACAATCAAATGACGTTCCTCATCGATGGGCTCCCGATCAGCGACCAGTTGACGGGCGCGTTCGCCAACTCCCTCGATGTGGCGGTGATTCAAACCGCGGAGCTGCTGACCGGGAATATTCCTGCTGAGTTTGGCAGCAAGGTCTCCGGCGTGGCGATTCTGAACAGCCGGAGCGGTCGTGGCACAGGACGAGGGGTGACCGGATCGTTCTCACTCGCCGGTGGTAGCGCGGGCACCGCGCAAGGGTCGCTGCAACTGGGCGGCGAGCGCGGGCGCTACGGCTATTTTGGCTCCCTGACGGCCCTGACCACCGATCGCTTTCTCGATCAGGTCTCGCTCGACAACCTGCACAATGCCGGCCGGTTTGCGCGTTCGTTCGGCCGCGTCGATGTGGCCATCAACGATCGCACGCATCTGCGCGGCCACATCATGGCCGGGGGCTCGCGCTTCGAGTTGGCCAACCAGCGTTCGCAGCAGGCGGCCGGCCAGGACCAACGGCAGGAACTCGACGATGTGTCGGTGTGGACGACACTGGTCAGGACGTTGGATGCCGGCTCGTCGTTCGAGGGGACGGCCGGATATCGGACCACCAGCGCCACGCTCCTGCCGAGTGCTGGTGACACGCCGGTGACCGCGTCCCAGGAGCGGCGGCTGTCCACGGTGACCGTCAGCGGCCGATACAATCGCGGCTCCGGCCGCCATCGATTCCGCGCGGGCGCCGACTGGCAGCGGTTTCCGGTGACCGAACACTTCGCGATGGGCCTGACCGCGACGGCGTTCAACGAGCCAGGCTCGCCCGGCTACAACGACGCGTTGCTGCCCTATGACTTGACGCGCGGCGGCTCGCCATTTGTATTTGCCGATTCCCAGGTGGGTTCACAGGTGAGCGCGTTCGCCCAGTCGACCGTGACCTTCGCGCGCGTCACGCTGACGGCCGGTGTGCGGCACGACGAGTACCGCTTCCTGGTCAGCGGCCGGCAGTTGCAGCCGCGGCTCGGCGTCTCGTATTTCGCACTTGGCGAGGCCCTCGTGCTGCGCGCGTCGTATAACCGCAACTACCAGACGCCGCCGAACGAGAACCTGCTGCTGTCGAACTCGGAAGCGGCAAGCCAGCTCGCGCCGGCCAGTGTGCGCGAGGCGCTCGGCAGTGCCTATCGGCCGATTCAACCCGAGCGCCAGGACGTCTTTGAAGTCGGGGCGCAGGTCGCAATGGGACGGGCGCTGACACTTGACAGCGCGATCTATCGCAAGACGTCGCGCGACCAGCAGGACAACAACAACTTCTTCGATACCGGCATCATCTTTCCGACCAGTCTCAGCTCAATTGAGGTGACCGGCGCGGAGGTGCGGCTGACCGCGTTGCCGCGCCGCGGCCTTTCCGGCTCGATCAGCGCCACGACCGGCCGCGCCATTTCATCGCCGCCGTTCACCGGTGGGCTGTTCCTCGGTCAGGAGGCGGTTGACCTGTTGTCGGCAGGTCCCTTCGCCATCGACCACGACCAACGCCTCGGCCTGCAGGGCCTAGTGACGATCGATCCCGACGACTTCTGGTGGGTGAGTGGTTCGATTCGCCACGACAGCGGCCTCGTGGCCAATCCGTCGGATCCGGTCGAGGTGGCCGCCGACCCGGACTTCCGCGACCTGCTGCCGTACGTCAACCTCGGCGGCGAGGTGCCGCGCGTTCGCCCGCGGACGATGGTCGATCTCGCCGCCGGCGTCGAACTCGAGGACGGGCGCGGCCGGCGGACCTGGAGCGCGCAGCTGCAGGTGAGCAACCTGTCGAACCGAACCGCCCTCTACAACTTCCAATCGGTGTTCGTGGGCACCCGCGTGGTCGCCCCGCGCACGGTGTCGCTCCGCGTGGCGCGAAACTTCTAGCCGCGGAATCGGGCCCTGGCCGGCCGGCTGTCGCACTAGCATGGAGGTATGGCCGACCTGGCGCACCCTTCCCGCTCCGAGTTCACCGTGCTCCGCGCCATCCCCACGCGCTGGATGGACAACGACCACTACGGCCACGTCAACAACGTCGCCTATTACTCCTTCTTCGACACCGCCGTGAACGGCTTCCTGCTGGACGCCACCGGCACCGACATCCGCGACCTGCCAGCCATTGGCATCGTCGCCGAGTCGGGGTGTCAGTTCCTGGACGCGCTGAGCTTTCCGGAGACGATTCACGCCGGAATCGGCCTTGAACGCCTCGGCACCACCAGCGTCGTGTACCGAATTGCGTTGTTCAGGGAAGGGCAGGACCAGCCCTGCGCCGTGGGCCGGTTTGTGCACGTCTACGTGGACCGGACCACGCGCCGGCCGGTCGCCATCCCGGCCGTGATCAAGGCCGTGCTGGACGGACTGAAACAAGGCTAGGCCGCAGAAGACAGCCACAGATTGGTCGCAGATTAGACGGATTCCACCGACCGAAACGTGGGCTAGAATGGCCGCATGTTGGAGGGGATCATGCCCGAGTGTTCCAGGCGGTCGATGGCCGCCGTCGTCCTCATCGTGTTCGCGGGTGTCGCCACCGCCGTGTTCCCGGCAGGTGCGCAGACGCCGGCGGCAAAGCCGACTGCGACCAAGGGCAAGCCCTGGGTGGTGCCGCGCACGGCCGACGGCAAGCCAGACCTGCAGGGGAACTGGACCAACGAGACGCAAACGCCCCTCGAGCGCATGGGCGCCGGCGGCACGACGCTGACCGATCAGCAGGCCGCGGCGATCGAAGATCGCGCGCAACTGGTCGAAGAGATCCGCGACCAGCCGAGCGATCCCAATCGTGGCGCGCCGCCGAAGGGCGGGGGTAGCGGCGGGTTCTCGGCGCCGGGCCAGCAATCGTTCATCGAGATCATCTCCGAGGCCGCCGGCGGCGCGGTGGGCGGCTACAACGGCTTCTGGCTCGACCCGGGCCTGAACGTGATTCGCATCGATGGCGTCGCGCGCAGCTCGATCATCATCGATCCGCCGAACGGCCGGGTGCCGGCGCTGACCGATGCCGGCAAGAAGCGGCTGGCCGAGATCGGCGCGCGCGCCCGGAAGTTCGGCGAGTTCGATCACCCCGAGATGCGGCCGCTGGCGGATCGCTGCCTGGTGTCGTTCGGCTCGAACGCCGGGCCGCCCATGCTGCCGAATTACTTCTACAACAACAACTACACCATCGTGCAGACCAAGGATCACGTGATGATCCTCTCGGAGATGAACCACGACGCGCGCATCATCCGCCTGAACGCGAAAGATGCCCTGCCGGACGCCATTCGTCCGTGGTTCGGCGAATCGGCCGGCCGGTGGGAAGGCGACACCCTGGTCGTCGAGACCACGAAGATCAACCCGATGCAGCTGGCGCAGAACAGCATCCTGTGGGCATATCGCGGCGCGTCGGAGAAGCTCAAGGTTACCGAGCGCTTCACGCGCACCGGCCCGGACACCATCGTCTATCGCTTCACGATGGAAGACCCCGACACGTTCACCGCGCCGTTCACCGGCGAGCTGCCGTTCAACCGCATCGACGAGATGGTCTACGAGTACGCGTGCCACGAGGGCAACCACGCGATGGAGAACATCCTCTCCGGGGAGCGCTCGAGGGAACGGCAGTCAGCAGAGGCGAAGAAGCCGCAGTAGGCGGCGCGCCAGGCCTCGCCCGTCCTAGAAGCCTTCGATGAGCACGAACTGCGCCGTCGCGGCGCCCTCGCGGAGTTTCCTGGCGGCCACGTAGCCCGGGGAGTTGAAGAACTCCTGGGCTCGTTCGAAACTGGGGAACTCGATGATCACGACGCGGCTGGGCGCCGCGGGGCCTTCGAGCGTGGCGGTGCGGCCGCCGCGGGCGATGAAGTGTCCGCCGGCCTTCTCGATCAGCGCCGGCGTCAGCTTCGCGTACTCCGCGTACTGCTGCGGATTGGTAACCTCCACCTGCGCGATGATGTAGCCCTTCTTGCCGGTGCCTTGAAAGGCTCCCGCGCCTGCGATCGCGACAGTAGCGAACACGATCGCGAGTGCGAACTTCATCTTCGTCATCACCATCCCCAATCTGTTGCTTCTTCATTAGTTCCGCACTCTGGCACGAGGGCGGGGCGCTTAAATGTCCTTCAGCCCGTGTCCCTTGATCAGGAAGAACGTGGCGACCAGCGCGAGGACAAGGCCGTTCACCATCAGCACCATCGGTGCTGAGCCGACCTGCGTCACCAGCCAGCCGGCGGCGAGGCCGCCGAGCGGCGAGCCGCCGCGGAACGCCACCATGTAGATGCTGACGACGCGGCCGCGCAGTTCGGCGGGGGCGAGCAATTGCGCCAGCGAGGTGGTGAGCGAGAAGCACATCACGAGCAGGCCGCCCGCCAGGAACAGGATCGCTGCGCTCAGGAGCGGCGTCCGCGACAGCGAGAACGCCGCCATCGCCACGCCGAAGAGTCCCAGGAACACCAGCAGCAGCCGGCCGATGTGGCGATGCTTGCCAATCCACGCCACGACCAGCGCGCCGACGACGGCGCCGGCGCCCGAGCAGGTCATCAGCCACGAATAGAACGCCACGTCCTGCTGGAACACGTCCTTGGTGATGACCGGCAGGAACGTCAGCAGTGGCAGGCCCAGGAACGCGCCGATGAACCCGAGCGCGGTCACCGACATCAGGTTGCGCGAGTTGCGGACGTAGCGCAGGCCGTCCTTCATCTGCTCCAGCATGTTGCTGGTCGCCGCCGGCGGCACGTGGATGTTGCGCAGCGCGAGAATCGCCGCAATCACGAACAGGAACGACACGCCGTTCAGCCCGAAGCACGCCACCATGCCGAACGCGGCCAGGGCCGTGCCGGCGACGATCGGGCCAATCACGCGCGCGAGGTTGAACTGGATCGAGTTGAGCGCCACCGCGTTCGGGAGATCGTCCTTGGGCACGAGCGTGGGCACGAGCGACTGGTACGCCGGTCCGCCAAAGGCCTGGGCCAATCCCGTGATGAACGACAGCGTCAGGACCATCCAGATCTGGATCGTTTCGGTGAAGACCAGCGCCGCCAGCGTGAACGCGACCGTCATCTGCACGACCTGCGACATCAGCATCATGTGCCGGCGGTCGCGGCGATCGGCGACCACGCCGCCGATCAGCGTGAACAGCAGGATCGGCGCTTCGCCGACGAACGCGTCCAGGCCGATGTAGAACGCCGACGCCGATCCGGTCATGGTGACGATCAGCCACGCCTGAGCGATTTTCTGCATCCAGGTGCCGATGCTCGAGGTGAGCGCGCCCAACCACAGGAGCCGGAAGTTGCGATGGGTGAGGGCAACCGCAATGCGTAATGCGGCTTGATTCAATCGGTTTTGCAACAGGGTAGATTTTATGCGATTTGAGTATGCTAGGCCGCATGAAGAACATCCACCTCCGCCAAGGCGACGGCGGACAAGTCGACCAGACGCGGCGGCGGTTCATGGCCCACTTCGCGGGCGCGGGCCTGGGCGCCACGCTGGCCCCGGGCATTTTGTGGGCCCGCATGCAGGATGCCGGCGCCCAGCGCGTCACCCTGGCCATGGTCACCGACGCCCTCAGGCTGTCGGGTATCGAGCTGACGGAAGAGGAGCGCACGGCGCTCGTCGAGGGCGCCAATCGCAACCTCACCGGCTATGAAGCCATCCGCAAGCTCCACATCCCGCCCGATGTCTCGCCGCCGTTCCACTTCAGCCCGGTCGTGCCCGGCCTCACCGTGAACAAGACCCGGCAGCCCTTCCGCCTGAGCTCGGCGCCGTCGGTCAAGCGCCCGGCCAATCTCGAGGACGTCGCGTTCTGGCCGGTGCGCCACCTGGCCGAGCTGGTGCGCACCAGGCAAGTGTCGTCGCTCGAACTCACCGAGATGTACCTGGCCCGCCTGCACCGCTACAACC
This sequence comes from Acidobacteriota bacterium, assembly GCA_041178345.1. Classification (GTDB taxonomy): domain Bacteria; phylum Acidobacteriota; class Vicinamibacteria; order Vicinamibacterales; family UBA2999; genus 12-FULL-67-14b. Next base: position 13,125 of record JBEGVQ010000167.1, read on the forward strand.
CGCTCCTGAACAACGTGGTCACCTTTCTGGACGATTACGGCCGCGCCGAGGCCAGGCGCGCAGACGGCGAGATCGCCGCCGGCAAGTACAAGGGACCGCTGCACGGCATTCCGTGGGGCGCCAAGGACATCATCACCGTCAAGGGCCATCCGACGACGTGGGGGTCGGCGCCGTTCAAGGAACAGGTGCTCGACTACGACGCCAGCGTGGTGGAGATGTTGCGCGACGCCGGGGCGGTGCTGATTGCCAAGGTCACGACCGGTGAGCTGGCGGGCGGCGACAACTGGTTCGGCGGCCAGACCAAGAACCCGTGGGATCCCACCCAGGGCTCGAGCGGCTCGTCTGCCGGCCCTTCGTCCGCAACGGCGGCCGGGTGCATTGCCTTCGGGATTGGCACCGAGACCAGCGGATCGATCCTCAGCCCGTCGGCGCGCTGCGGCCTCGCGGGCCTGCGACCCACGTTCGGCCGGATCAGCCGTCACGGCTGCATGGCGTTGTCGTGGACGCTCGATCGCCTCGGTCCCATCTGCCGCTACGCCGAAGACACCGCCATCGTCATGCAGGCCATCGCGAAGCCCGACGGCCGCGACATGAGCGTGACCGACGTGCCGTTCAACTGGAACGCGCAGTTCGACATCAAGAAGCTGCGGGTCGGAATCGTCCAGGATTCGTTCGACAGCATCACCAACGCGTCGGCCAAGGCCAACGCCGAGAAGATGCTCGAGACGCTGCGCGCGATTGGCGTCGCGCAGTTCATCCCGGTGGACGTGCCCGAGTTCAACCCGAGCGTCAGCGGCCTCAACGTCGAGCGCACGGCGTATTTCGACGAGCACATCCGCGCCGGCCGCATGAACGGCACGCGTGGCGGCAACCAGGCCAACGGCCGCCTCATTCCGGCGCCCGACTACCTGCAGCAGCAGCGCGCGCGCATGATGATGATGATCGAGCTGGCCAAGGCCACCTCGCACGTCGACGTCTACATCGTGGGATCAAACAACACCGGCGTCGGTGGCGGAGGCCGTCCGCCAGGCGCGGCCGGCGCGCCGCCCGCGGCGCCGCCGCCCGATCGGCCGCAGACGCCGACGCAGCGCCACTCGGGCATGGCCAACTCGGCCGGCTACCCGGCCATCAACCTGCCGAATGGCTTTGCCGACACCGGCAGCCCGACCAACGCGACGATTTTCGGTCAGCCGTATCGCGAGCTGGAAATCATCGCGCTCGCGAAGGCCTATCAGGATGCAGCCGGCTTCCACACGAGGAAGCCGGCCAAGTTGGTGGAGGCAACCCTTTAGGGTTGCCTTACTTCTTTAGCCGTGAAGCCCACTCCTTGAGCGACGTGGGCTTCACGCCGTACTTCGACGCATTCCCGGCAATGTCGGCGTCGTAACCGACGGCCTCGAACCACTCCAGCATCAGCGCGAAGTCGTCGCTATTCTTGCGGATCTCGCTCATCGGGATCTGCCGGTACTCGATCGTGCGGCCGAGCGCGCCGCTCAGGATCGCGGCGGTCTGCGGCATGGTGGCCGCATCGCCGGCAATGTCGAGCTCGAGGTTCCTGAAGCGCTCGTCGGTGAACGCGAGCGCGCCGTACTGGCCGATGTCGCTCACGGCAATCATCTGGAGGACCGTCTTCGGGTCGAGCGCGCTCACCAGCTTGTCGCCGTTCAGGAACCACGGGCTGGGCAGGTTCTCCATGAAGAACACCGGCCGAATGATGGCGTAGGAGGTGAACCCGAGGCTGCGCACCGTGTCTTCGACGCGAGACTTGTTGTCGAAGTGGGGAATGCCGGTCTTGCGATCGGCCGACGCCACCGACGCATACACGAAGTGCTGCACGCCGGCCGCGCGCGCGGCCTTGGCGAAGCGGTGCCCCTGTGCTTCTTCACCTGCTACGCCAGCGGTCCAGGTGTTCTGCACGGCATAGGCGCCCCAGGCATCCGCCAGCGCCGCCTTCAGCGACCCTTCATCGTCCAGGTCGCCCTTGACGAGCTCGGCGCCGGTGGCGGCCAATGCCTTGGCCGCGTCGCTGTCGGGATTGCGCGTAAGCGCGCGGATTTGGAAACCCTTGCCGGCCAGAGCGCGGGCCGTCGCGCCGCCCTGCTGGCCAGTGGCGCCGGAGATGAGCACGATGCGATTCGTCATGGCCACAGATTAGCGCAGATTCAAGACAGCCACCGATTAGACACCGATTCGACACGGATGCGAGTTCGCTGGCTCAATAATCTGTGTTTCATCGGTGCCTAATCCGTGGCTGTCTGATCTCCTAATCCGTGGCTCGAATGGCTGTGCTGGGCGAGATGCCGGCGGCACGCCATGCCGGGATGAAGGCTGCTGCCAGTGAGGCGATCCCCAGCAGCCCGGCGGCCGTGGCCAGCGTGGCCACGGCGAACGGGCGGACCTGGAACATGGCCATTGGCACGTAGAGTTGCTCGCCGGCCGCCTCGGCGCCGGCCGAGGGCGAGCACGCTAATGGCGGTGAGCGTAAAGCCTGGATGGCGAAGCAGGAGCCGAAGGCTGTAGCGAAGATCTTGCAGCATGCTGCCCGAAGTAGACGGCTTTGCGGCTTGCTGAGCTCTTAGAATCGGCGTTATCTGCGTCATCTTCGGCCCTTGAACATCTGTGGCTTGACTTTCGCTTTTTATTCGCTACAATGACAAAAGTTAAGCGAATAGAGGTGAAATATGGCCGTCCGCGCCACCGTAGAAGCCCTGCTCCGAGAGCGAAACCTCGACCGAACCCTCACCTCTGCCATTCCCGAACGCCTGGGGGAAGACGCGGTCTCGCCGCTGGACGTCGAGGCCCTTGATCGCGGACTCGCCGGTGGCTTGCCGCGCGGGCAGGTGTCTGAAGTGGTGGGACCGGCTTCGTCTGGTCGTACGGGACTGGTGTGGGCCGCGTTGGCGGCGGCGACCCGCCGTGGCGAAACCGTGGCCCTGATCGACACCTTCGATCGCTTCGACCCGCCGACGGCAGCGGCCTGCGGCCTCGTGCTGCCGCGCCTGCTGTGGGTGCGTGGCCAGGCGGTATCGAAAACCGCGGTGGCCATCGACCCGGCCTGGCTCCCGGGCGTGCGCGCGGTCAACGGCCCCGGCACGTTCGTCGAGCGGGTGATCGATCGCGCGATTAAGTCGCTGAATTTGGTCGTCCAGTCGGGCGTGTGCACGCTGGTCGCGATCGACCTGATCGACGTGCCGGCGCAGGCGCTGCGCCGGTTGCCGGCCTCCACCTGGTTCCGCATCGAACGCGCCATTGAAGGCCGCGACACGGCGGTCGTCATTCTCGCCGCTCAGCCGGTGGCTCGCAGTAGCGGCGGCCGATCGATCGCGATGGGAACCGACTCCCGTGTTTCGACTCCCGACTCCCGACTCCCGACTCCCGTCTGGAAAGGCGGCCACGATCGCACGCGCCGCCTGGGTGGTGTTCGCTCTGGCGCGGCCGTCTCGGCCGCCCGCTGGTTGCACGCCCAGCCAGTCGCTGTTCACACCCGTTTCGTGCCCGCGGTGTAACCGTGTTTGCGGCACTCGTTGCTCAGTCGATTCCGGCGGCGGCCACCGTCGCGGTGGCGCGCGCCTTTACGCCCCGCTTCGAGCAGGTCGGCCCGCTCGTCCTGCTCGATGCCGGCGGCCTGTCGCGCTTGTTCGGCAACGCGCAGGAACTGGGCACGCACCTGAGCGAGGCGCTGGCGAAGCACGGCCCCGGCACGTCAGCCCCCAGGGTCGCCATTGCCGCCACGCAGACGGCCGCGGCACTTCTGGCGCTGGGCCGTCCGGGTCTGACGGTGGTCGAGCCGGGCCACGAAGAGAAAGCGCTCGCATCGCTCAGCATCAGCGTGCTGGACCGCTACGAGAAGCTCAGGGATGCGTCCCTGAACCGCCATCTCGAGATCCTCTCCAAGTGGGGCATTCGCACGGTAGGTGCCTTTGCCGCGCTGGCGGGCCCAGACGTCTTCGAACGCCTGGGCGATCGCGGCCTGCAGTGGCAGGCGCTGGCGCGCGGGGTGGAGGTGCGGCCGCTGGTGCCGTGGGTGGACGAAGTGCCGTTCGAAGCCGCCCTCGAACTGGAATGGCCGATCGAAGGTCTCGAGCCGCTGTCGTTCGTGCTGGCGCGCTTGTTCGAGCCGTTGTCGGAACGGTTGGAGCAGGCCGACCGCGGCGCCGCCACGATCTACACCTCGCTGCGCCTCACCACCAAGCGGGTGCACTCGCGCACGCTGCCACTGCCGTCGCCCATGCGCGATGCCAAGACGCTGCGCACGCTGGTGCTGCTCGATCTCGAAACGCACCCGCCCGATGCACCGATCGACACGGTGCGCGTGTGCATTGAGCCGACCCCGGGCCGCGTGCTGCAGTGGACGTTGCTCGAACGCGCGCAGCCGGCGCCCGAGCAGGTGTCCACGCTGGTCGCGCGGCTGGGCGCGCTCATGGGCGACACGCATGTCGGCTCGCCGCGACTGGTGGACACCTGGAAACCAGGCGCGTTCGAAATGACGGCGTTCCAGGTGCTGGAGTGCTCAAGTGCTGAGGTGCTGAAGTGCGATGCGCAAGACTTGTCGAATGCCCTGCGCCGATTTCGGTTTCCCGTCCCCACGCGCGTCACCGTGCAGGAAGGCCGCCCCATTCGCGTGGCCACCGATCGCCAGGGTTTCTCGAGCGGCGCCATCGTCCAGTCCGCGGGACCGTGGCGCACCTCGGGCGAGTGGTGGCAGGAAGGGCAGGCATGGGATCGCGACGAGTGGGACGTGGCCATGGCCGACGGCACTATCTATCGACTAGTCGTTGAACGCGGTGTCGGCCAGTGGTTCTTAGAGGGGATCGTGGATTAGAGGACTCGGAGAGTTTGGCCACAGAGGCCACAGAGGACACCGAGGAATATTTTCGAACTGTCACCTTATTCGGAAGTGTCGCTGCGCCTTTTTATAGAAATTGGTTGTCTCTGTGTCCTCTGTGGCTTACATCGAACTGCATACGTCCTCTGCTTTTAGTTTTCTGCGTGCGGCCTCCACACCGGAAACCCTGATCGAGCGCGCCGCCACGTTGGGTTATCCGGCAGTGGCGCTGCTCGATCGCGACGGCGTCTCGGGAGCCCCGCGCTTCCATAAGGCCGCCCTCGCCGCCGGCCTGCGACCGCTGATTGGCGCCGAACTCACCCTCACGGGGAAGTCAGAAGGGAGAAGTCAGAAGTTAGAAGGGAAGAGGTCTTCTGCTCACTTCTCCCCTCTCACTTCTCACTTTCATCTTCCTGTCCTGGTGGCGTCGCAGGAAGGGTGGAGAAACCTCTGCCGGCTGCTGTCGCGCATGAAGCTGCGGGCGCCGAAAGGGGAGGGGGCGCTGGCCCTCGATGAACTCGACGGTGTTACGACCGGGCTCATCGCCATGCCGGGCCGCGCCTTGCTGCGGGCCGAGCGGTACGGGGTCGGCGGCCTGCTGGATCGCATTGTCGGCACGTTTGGCCGCGCCAACACGTACGTCGAGTTACAGCGGCACTTGCACCGCGATCAAGAAGACGACAACGACGCGCTGGTGTGCCTGGCCGAGGCGTTTCGCGTGCCGCTCGTGGCCACCGGCGGCGTGGGCTTTGCCACGCCCGAGGAGCGGCCGTTGCTCGACGTGCTGACGTCGATTCGCGAGCACGTGCCGCTGCACCGGGCCGGCCGCCGCCTGGCGGCGAATGCCGAGCGCTACTTGAAACCGCCGGCGCAAATGGCGCGGCTGTTCGCGGATCGGCCCGGCGCCATCCACGCGACCCGCGACCTCGCCGATCGCCTGCAGTTCACGATGACCGATCTGGGCTATCGCTTTCCCCGGTACCCGGTGCCGGACGGCGAGACCGAGATCTCGTTTCTCCGCAAGATCGCCGAAGTGGGTGCGCGCGATCGCTACCGGCCGTATTACGACCAGGCCCGCGCGCAAGTGGCGCGCGAACTGGACCTGATCGAGAAGCTGCAACTGGCCGGCTACTTCCTGATCGTGTGGGACATCGTGAACTTCTGCCGCCAGCAGGACATCCTGGTGCAGGGCCGCGGCTCGGCCGCCAACAGCGCCGTCTGCTACAGCCTCGGCATCACCGCCGTGGATCCGGTGGCGATGGAGTTGCTGTTCGAGCGCTTCCTGTCGGAGGAGCGCGGCGAGTGGCCCGACATCGATCTCGACCTGCCAAGCGGCGATCGGCGCGAGCGGGTGATTCAGCACGTCTACCAGAAGTACGGGCAACACGGCGCCGCCATGACCGCCAACGTCATCACCTATCGCGGCAAGAGCGCGGCACGGGAAGTGGGAAAGGCGCTCGACCTGGACGAGGGGCAGATCGATCGCCTGGCCAAGGTGATGCACCAGTTCGAGTTCATCGATCCCGCCGACACCTTGTCGAAGAAGCTCGCCGAGGTCGGCATGGCCGGCGACGAGCCGCGCGTGCGCCACTTTGCCGAGCTGTGGCGGCAAATGCAGGACCTGCCGCGTCACCTCGGCCAGCATTCCGGCGGCATGGTGGTGTGCCAGGGCGACCTGTCGTCGGTGGTGCCGCTCGAGAACGCCAGCATGCCCGGCCGCGTGGTGGTGCAGTGGGACAAGGAAGACTGCGCCGACATGGGCATCATCAAGGTGGACTTGTTGGGACTCGGGATGATGGCCGTGCTGCAAGACACCATCCACCTGATTAACAGCCGGGAGCCGGGAGTCGGGAGTCGGGAGTCGGGTCGGGAGTCGGAGATGAGCCTGGCCACCATTCCCGCGGACGATCCCGAGGTCTACCAGATGCTGTGCGCGGCCGACACGATTGGCGTGTTCCAGGTCGAGTCGCGGGCGCAGATGGCAACGCTGCCGCGGCTCAAGCCCGAGAAGTTCTACGACCTGGTCGTCGAGGTCGCGATCATTCGCCCCGGCCCGATCGTCGGGCAGATGGTGCATCCGTACCTGAATCGCCGCGCGGGACGCGAAGCGGTGACGTACGACCATCCGCTGCTCGAGCCCATCCTCAAGCGCACGCTGGGCGTGCCGTTGTTCCAGGAGCAGTTACTGCGCATGGCCATGGTGGTGGCCAACTTCACCGGCGGGCAGGCCGAGGACCTGCGGCGCGCCATGGGCTTCAAGCGCTCCGAGAAGCGCATGCGGCAGCTCGAGGGACTGTTGCGCGACGGCATGGCGAAGAACGGCATCACCGGCGAGGCCGCCGATCGCATCGTGCTGGCGATCACGTCGTTTGCCTTGTACGGCTTTCCCGAATCGCACGCCGCCAGCTTCGCGCTGCTGGCGTATGCGAGTGCGTACTTCAAGCGGCACTACCCGGCGGCGTTCTACGCGGCGCTGCTCAACAACCAGCCGATGGGGTTCTATCATCCCGCCACCCTGGTGAAGGACGCGCAGCGGCGCGGTGTGCGCTTCAATCCCATCGACGTGCAGGTGTCGGATTGGGACTGCACGGTGGCAACAGATGGCTCGATCCGGCTCGGCCTGCGCTACGTGCGCGGGTTGCGGGCCGAGGCGGGGCAGGCGATCGCGAGCGTAAAGTCGGAAGTGAAAAGTGAAAAGCCAGAAGGGTGGAGCGAGCGTTGTCCGAAGTGCGGCTGCGACGATCCGACCATGTTGGAAACCACGCCGCAGGCGTCGCGGTTCTGCAACGTGTGTTCGCACGAGTGGACGGTCGCGCCGCCGCACACGGTCCGCTTCCGCAGCGTCGATGACCTGGTGCGCCGCGCGGGGCTCCGCCGCGACGAGATGGTGGCCCTGGCCGAGATCGGCGCGCTCAACTCGCTCGGCCATGACCGCCGCTCGGCCCTGTGGCAGGTCGAACGAGCGGTCCGTCCCGCCGGCAAGCTATTCGAAGAGGGCGGGACGGAGGGCCTCGGTACGGAGGGCCGGGACTTTAGTCCCGGCCATACAGTCGATAGTCCGCTGCCCGACATGAACGTCTCCGAACGCCTCATTGCCGACTACTCCGGTACCGGCCTCACTGTCGGCCCGCATCCGCTGACCTTCCGCCGCCACGAGCTGTCGATGCGCGGCGTGCTGCCGGCCATCGAGTTGCCGAAGGCGCGGGCGGGCCGCCGCGTGCGCACGGCCGGCATGGTGATCACGCGCCAGCGGCCAGGCACCGCCAAGGGCTTCGTCTTTCTCACCCTCGAAGACGAAACCGGCATCGCCAACATCATCGTCCGGCCCGATCTCTACGCTACCGATCGCCTGACTATCATCGAGGCGTCGTTTCTCATGGTCGAGGGCGTGCTGCAGAACCAGGACGGCGTCACCTCGATCAAGGCCGAGCGGGTGTCGCGGCTGGCCGGCCTGCCCGACAGCGCAGCGATCGATTCGCACGATTTCCACTGATTGAGGCCCCGCCTGCAACGCCGGGGCCCGTAAAGGCGTCACACTACGAACACATCATGACCACTTCCCCTCGCATTCTGCTGACCGGCGCCACCGGCTATGTCGGCGGCCGGTTGCTGCCCGCGCTCGAGGCCGCCGGCCACACCGTGCGCTGCCTGACCCGGCGGCCCGAAGTATTGACACACGGTCACCCCGCCCGCGATGTCGTCAAGGGCGACGTGCTCGAGCGATCGACCCTAGATGCCGCCATGCGCGGCGTCGACGTGGCGTATTACCTGGTGCACTCGATGGGCGCCACCGGCTCATTCGAGGAGGCCGATCGCCAGGGCGCCGCCAACTTCGCCGCCGCCGCCAAGGCGGCCGGCGTCGGCCGGATCATCTACCTGGGCGGCCTGGGCCGCGAAGACGAAGACCTGTCGGCCCACCTGCGCAGCCGGCAGGAAGTGGGGCGCATCTTGCGCGAGTCGGGCGTGCCCGTGCTCGAGTTCCGCGCCTCGATCGTGATTGGGGCCGGCAGCCTGTCGTTCGAGATGATCCGGTCGCTCGTCGAGCGCCTGCCGTTCATGATCACGCCCAAGTGGGTGCGGGTGCCGGCGCAGCCCATCGCCATTGACGACTTGCTCGCCTACCTGATCGAGGCGCTGACCCTGCCCGACGCCGCCTGCCGCGTGTACGAGATTGGCGGCGCCGATCGCGTGTCGTATGCCGACATCATGCGGCTCTACGCGCGGTTGAGCGGGCGGCGCTTGCGGATGCTCGAGGTGCCAATTCTCACGCCCTATGTCTCTAGCCTGTGGCTGGGGCTGATTACGCCGCTCTATGCCCGCGTCGGCCGCAAGCTGATCGAAAGCATCGTCCACAGCACGGTGGTCAGCGACGATATGGCGCTGCGCACGTTCGCGGTGCGGCCCATGGGCGTCGAAGCCGCGGTGCGCCGTGCGCTCGGCGAAGAGACCGCCGAACCGGCGACGCGATGGAACGACGCCTTGTCGTCGGCGCGGCCCCGCCCCTCGTGGCAGGGGGTGACCTTCGGCCGCCAACTGACCGACGCGCGTGCCATTGCCGTGGGCGCGCCGGCGCCGGTGGTGTTCGCGTGCATCGAGCGCATTGGCGGCGATACCGGCTGGTACGCCTGGAACTGGCTGTGGCGACTCCGCGGTGTGCTCGACCTGCTGGCCGGCGGCGTCGGCATGCGGCGGGGACGGCCGTCGCCCACCCGGCTGCGCGTGGGCGACACGCTCGACTTCTGGCGCGTCGAGGCGATCGAGCCCGGCGCGCGCCTGCGGCTGTCGGCCGAGATGCGGTTGCCCGGCCGCGCCTGGCTCGAGTTTGAGGTGCGACAGGACGGGCCGTTCACCACCATCAACCAGGTCGCGACCTTCGACCCGCACGGCGCGCTCGGCCAAGCCTATTGGTACTCGTTGTACCCGTTGCATCACCTGGTATTTGGCGGAATGCTTCGTGGCATCGCCCACGCCGCGCTGCAGCCGCCGGCCTCACGCTGACACGGCGCCTCGGGTTTGGTGACAGTGGGCAGTCATGACGCGGTTCCGCTCGAAGGTTGACGCGCTGAGCAGTGTCGCCCACCGACAAGGCCGGCGTCGTCGAGCTTGTTCGCCGGCGTAAACCCGACGCCCAGCTGGAAGGCTTCACCAGCTCAGTCCCGCAAGCCGTACAATAGGCCCGTGCGAGCGCTGGTTCTCTTCGGCGTCGTCGTCGGAGCCCTCGTCGCCCTGTTGTGGGCCCGGCCGGCCATGGTCATGGGCGCCGCGCCGCCCCGCCTGGCCTTCCAGACCTTCCGCCTGCCGATCGTCGGCAGCGGCAAGGCCGAGCAGGTCACCAGCGACCCCTCGCACAAGACCCAGCCGGCATGGTCGCCGGATGGGGCGCGTCTTGCCTCTACCGCCTGGAGCTACGAAGCCGTCTTCTTCGCCATGCGATGACGAAACCACTGCCAGAGTGGGCGCCTCGGTCGGTCCAGACGCTGGCCGGCGGGTACGATTCGGCGGCGCTGACCGCTGACGTGATCGCCGGTGTCACCGTTGGTTTGGTGGCCCTGCCGCTGGCGATGGCGTTTGCCATCGCCTCGGGCCTGCCGCCCCAGGCCGGCATCTACTGCGCCATCGTCACCGGCTTCATCATCTCGGCCCTGGGTGGGTCGCGCTTTCAGATTGGCGGACCGACGGGCGCGTTCGTGGTCGTCATCTCGGGCATCGTCTCTGAACACGGCGTCGATGGCCTGTTCATGTGCACCTTGATGGCCGGCGTGATCCTGGTCGTGATGGGACTGACCGGCACGGGTACGGCCGTGAAGTACATCCCCAAGCCGGTGATGGTCGGCTTCACCAACGGCATTGCCCTGGTGATTGCCAGCACCCAGATCAAGGACTTCCTGGGTCTCGAGATGGCGGTGCCCGGGGAGTTCATCGGGCGCATCGAGGTGATTGGCGCCAATCTCGGCGCCGTGTCGTCCGACTCGCTGGCGCTCGGCGGGGGCACGTTGCTGTTGCTGATTCTCTGGAGCCGCCACTTCAAGCGGATTCCCGCGTACATCGTGGCGCTGTTTGCCGGCACCGGCATCGCGTTCGCGCTCCAACTCGACGTCGCCACGGTGGGGTCGCGGTTTGGTGGCATTCCGGCGGGCCTGCCCGGGTTCCACCTCCCGGCGTTCAGGCCCGAGCTGGTCCTGACGCTGCTCTCACCGGCCCTGACGGTTGCCATGCTCGGCGCGATCGAGTCGTTGCTGTCGGCGGTCGTGGCCGATCGCATGGGCGGTGGTCGCCACAATCCGAATACCGAGTTGTTTGCCCAGGGTGTCGCCAACATCGTATCGCCGATGTTTGGCGGGTTGCCGGCGACCGGCGCGCTGGCGCGCACGGCGACCAATATCCGCTCCGGTGCGCGATCGCCGATGTCGGGGATCATCCACGCCGTGACGTTGCTGGGCGTGCTGCTGTTCGGGGCGCGGCTGGCGGCGGATGTGCCGTTGCCGGTGCTGGCCGCCATCCTGTTCGTGGTCGCGTGGAACATGGGCGAGTGGCTGGAGATTGGCGAGGTCTTCAAGCAGTCGTACGCCGACATCCTGGTCTGGACCGCGACCTTCCTGCTCACGGTCCTGGCCGACCTGACGGTGGCGGTCGAGGTCGGCATGGTACTGGCGGCGTTGTTGTTCATCCGCCGGGTGGCGGCCACGACGACGGTGAGCCGCGTGACCCACGCGTACATTGAGGCGGGACGGCCGCACATCCTGCAGGACAAGGTCATTCCCGACGACGTCGCCGTCTTCCGCATTCACGGCCCGTTCCTGTTCGGCGGCACCGACAAGCTGCGAGAGATTTCGGATCGCGCCGACACGTTGCCGCCGGTCGTGGTGCTGCGTCTCCGGAACATGACGGCCATCGACGCCACCGGCATCAGCGCGATCGAGGAGCTGGCCGACGAGCTAAAAGCGAAGGGGCGGACGCTGGTGCTGTGTGGCGCGCCGCGACAGCCGATGGCCGCCCTGCAGAAGGCCGAACTCCACGAGCGGCTGGGCGAGGCCAACATTTGCGAGAGCGTGCAAGCCGCGCTCGATCGCGCGGCGGTCGTGAACGCGGAAAAAGAAAAGGCCGAGGCGGGGTAGCCTCGGCCTTCTTGGTGTTAAGCCGGCTAAAGCCGGATTCTACTTGGTCGCGATGAACATGATCTCGACCAGGCCGTCGGCGCCGACCAGCCCTGACTTCACCGTCGCTCGCGCGGGGAAGTCGTTCGAGATTACCGACCGGTAGCCGGCGTTCATGGCGTCGAAACCAGCGAGGTCCGTGATCCACACCATTCCGTCGACCAGGTCGTTCCAGCCAAAACCGGCCGCGGTCAGCGTGCGGCCAACCCGCGCCAGGGTCTCTTTGGTCTGCGCTTCCATGTCACCCTTGTTGGTAGCGTTGTTGCCGAGCAAGCCGGCCAGGTAGAGCGTGTTGCCGACCTTGACGGCGCTGCTGAGCGTCGCGCTCGGCCGCCCCGGGGTGCCGTCGGCGTTCGGCGTGGCGAACGTCTCTTTCGGACGGCGGTTCGCCGTCATGGTGATCTCCACCTGATAGGTTGGGCCGGGCAGGCCAACGATGGTAGTCGCTCGGGCGGGCGGATCCTTCGGGAAATGCGGCACATAGGCCTTGTTCATCTCGCCGAACTTGGTCCCGTCGGTAATGTAGACACGGTTGGCGACGACGTGTTCGAAGCCGAACCCGGCCGCCTTCAGCAGCTCGCCGGCGTTGCCCATGATCGTGTTCATCTGCGTCGTCATGTCGCCTTCGACCGGCACGTTGTCCTTGGCCCCGCGCGAGACCATGCCCGACAGGAACAGGAAGTCGCCCGTCTTGATGGCGTAGCTGTAGGGATTGGCGGTTGACCAGCCGGCGGGCGTGATGGCCACGCGCTCACCGCCCGTGGGCACGGCGACCGCCGACATCTCGATTAGCGCGCCGGGGACGACGAAGTCGGCAATCACGGTCGTGCGCGCCGGCGCGTTCTTGGGCCAGGTCTGGCGCCACACTTCGGTCATGGCGGCGGCCTCGGCCGCGTTCTTCAGGTAAACGTTGACGCTGGCCACATTCTGCAGACTCGAGCCGGCCTTGGTCAGCGTCTGGCCCATGCTGTCGAGCACGGCCTTGGTCTGGGCCGTGATGTCGCCCTGGGCGACGATCGTGCCGGCGACGTAGATCAAGCCGTCCCCCTTGGCTGCCGCACTGAACGGCAGATTGCCGGCCGCCGGGAACAGCTGTCGCTGGCCTTGCAAAGTCACCCCCAAGCTCACAACGGATACAAGCACTAACGTCGTCAAGTAGCCTCGCACGGTGCACCTCTCGACCGACAATGTATCATTCCTTGCTACACTGGCTGAACTGGTACGAGCCGTTCACTCATTCGTTCATCGCGACCCAGACACCCACAAATGCCCAAAGCGCCGACCCTTCCGAAAGTCCGCCGAAAACGTTCCCAACTCCACGGCTTCGGCGTGTTCGCCCTGGAGCCCATCAATAAGAACAAGCGCATCATCGACTACGCCGGTGAGTTGATCACCAACAAGCAGAGCGAGAGCCGCGAAGATCGCTACCTGAAGAAGGGTTGCATCTGGGTGTTCCGCGTCAACCGCAACTGGAGCCGCGACGCGCACGTCGGCGGCAACGACGCGCGCTTCATCAACCATTCCTGCAAGGGCAATTGCTGGATTGACGTGGACGCCGTGACCAAGACCATCTGGATTCGCGCCTCGAAGGCCATCGCCAAGGGCGAAGAGCTGACCTACGACTACAATACCGAGGGCGACAAGATCATCCCGTGCCTGTGCCGGCCGGGCTGCAAGACCAAGCTATGAGGTGGTGGCAGGGTGCGATCGCGCTGGCGATAATGGCCGCCGTGGCCGGCACGCACGCGCAGGCCGGCCCTGCCTTCTTCGTTCGCAACCTCGACAACCCGCGCGAGCGGCGCGAGGCCCGCGCCGACATTCTCGACACCCCCGTCCTTCCCGGCTCCATCGTCAAGGCCGTGGCGCTGGTCGCCGCGCTCGAAGCAGGCGTGATCCGCGCCGATTCCAATCACATGTGCCGGCGCACGGTCACGGTTGATGGCCAGAGGTATGTGTGCGCGCATCCCGACCTCAAACGCGCGCTGTCGCCGGATGAAGCGCTCGCTTATTCCTGCAACGACTTCTTCGTGTCGCTGGCGCCGCGCCTGTCGCGCGACCGATTGAACCGCACGCGGCTTGCCGCCGGCCTGCCGCCGCTCGCCGCCGGCACGGCGCTGGCGTCCGCCCTGGTCGGACTCGCGGGCCCACGCACCAGCCCCCGCGCGATGATCGAGGTGTTGGCGCGACTGGCGGGTGCCAGCAAGGACACGCCCGTGCCCATGAGCCCCGCCACCAGGGCCGTGTTACTCGACGGTCTGCGCGGCGCAGCCGACTACGGCACGGCCGCGGCGCTGAAGGGTGCCGGTGTGCCGGCACTCGCCAAGACCGGCTCGATCCTGATGCCCAGCGGCGTCGTGCTCGGCCTGGTGGTCGCGCTCACACCCGCCGACCGCCCGACTCACGGCGTCGTCGTCGCCGCGCCGGGCGGCGCCGGCGTGGACGCCGCGGCGATCGCCGCCGACGTTCTCCTGGAACGCACTTCAGCACCTCAGCACCCCAGCACCCCAGCACCTCTTCAGCCGATCAGGCTTGGGCGAACCCAGCCGAACGGCGCTACGCGAGTTGAAACGATCCCCGTCGATAGCTACATTGCGCAGGTCTTGGCCGGCGAAGGGCAGCCGCGGGCGGGCGATGCGGCGCAGCAGGCGCTCGCCATCACCGCCCGAACCTTCGCCATCGCCAATCGCAACCGCCATCGTCGCGAGGGGTTCGACTTGTGCGACACCACGCACTGCCAGGTGGTTCGCGCGGCAACGCCAACGACGACCCGTGCGGCGCAGGCGACCAGCGGGCGCTTGCTGCTCAGCAGGGGACAACCGGCGTTCGTGTTCTATTCCGCCTCGTGCGGCGGCCGCACCGAACTGGCCTCGGAAGTCTGGCCGGGGGCCATTGACTATGCCGGCGCGGCGTCGGTGCACGACGATGCGGACGCCGGCGAGCCGGCGTGGGAGAGTGAGGTGCGCGTGCGCGATGTCGAACGGGCACTGCGAAGCGCCGGCCTGCGCGGCGATCGCCTGCGCGACGTCCGCGTGCTGGCCCGCAACCAGTCGGGCCGCGTCTCGCGGGTGCGGGTCGATGGCCTTACGCCGTCAGAGATAAGCGGCCACGAGTTCCGGACGGCCGTCGGCCGCGTCGCCGGGTTCGCCGCCATCAAGAGCACGGCGTTCGACGTCACGCGGACCAGCAGTGGGTATCACTTCCGCGGACGCGGCTTTGGTCACGGCGTTGGCCTGTGCGTGATCGGCGCCGGCCTGCGCGCCGCACGCGGCTCGACCGCCGACGAGATCCTGAAGTTCTACTATCCAGGCCTGACGATTGGTTCGGGAGCACCAAACGTCCTGACAACAGTCGCACCGGTCACCGCCGTACCACCCGTGGCGCCTGTGGCACCCCTGGCACCCTTGGCACCGTCCTCCTCCGACATCGCCTTGGCCCTGCCCGGCAATGAAGAAGGCGAACGGGCCAGCCTGCTGAGTCTGATCCGCCGCAGCCGCGATGAGATCCTGAAGGCCACCGGCGCCAGGGCGCCCGCGCGCCTGCGTGTCACCGTCCATCCTTCAGTGGATAGCTTCGGCCGCGCCACCGGCCAGCCGTGGTGGGTGTCGGGTGCGACCGAGGGCGCGGCTATCGAGCTGTTGCCGCTGACCACGCTCAAGCAGCGGGGACAGCTCGAGCGAACCCTCCGCCACGAAATGGCGCATGCGCTGCTGGACGAGGTGTTGTCGAAGCGACCGATGTGGGTGAGGGAAGGGGCCGCCGCGTACTTCGCCACCCCGCCGGCCTTGCGCACGGCCGCGTCGAGGGTCACCTGTCCAAAGGACGCAGAGTTGTTGCGCCCGATCTCCGCCGGCGCGCAGCGCGAAGCGTACGCCAGGGCCGAGGCGTGCTTTGCCAAGGGCATTGCCGACGGCAAGCGATGGGACCAGATTCGGTAGGTGCTGGGGTGCTGAAGTGCTTGGCTGCTTGGGGGCTGAGGTGCCGGCCCGGCATTCCGATTCTCCCATCCCGTGGCTAGCGCTTGATCACCCGAGCACCCGAGCACCTCAGCACTTCAGCACCGTGAGAGTGGCCTGACGGATGATAAGCGCGACGCCGGTCGCCATCAACAGCGCCGTCACGGCCAGCTTGCCGATCACGAACGCGAGTTCGACCGAGGTCGCGGGCAGGCCGCCGGGCCGCCACGGCGCCAGGTAGATCCAGGGCGCGGCGACCAGGGCCGCGAACAGCAGCGTCGCCGTCGCGAGCGGCACCGGGGCGATGGCGCGCGTGATCCAGGCTGTGCGAGCGATCTCGCGCCAGCCGCCGTACAGGATGGCCGCCATCAGCGCCAGCGCCAACATCGGCGCGACCACCCCCTTCAGCCACACCGCCAGCCAACTGATCCCCGTAAACAACCACGACACATCGTCCCAACCGACGGCGGTGATGAGCCACGCGTTGATCGGTCCGCTGTAGATGGTGACGCGGCCGGTGGCGGCGCCGACGGCCCACCAGATCAGGCCCGCGATGATCGCGGCGGGGATGCTGGCCGGGACCCCCGCGGCCGCGGCACGAAAGAGGCTGGGCGACACGCCGCGTTGCCACCCGAGCAGGGCGCCGCTCGCGGTCAAGGCCAGCAGGAAGCCCGCCGCGAGTAACAACAGCGCCGAAGCGGCCAGGCTCCAGATGGTGGATTCGGGCGTGATCAGAAACGACCAGTAGACGCCGCCGGTCAAGGCCGCGCCCACCAGAATCCACAAGGTGATCGTCACGAGCCTCATCGCCTGCCCCCTTCCGGAGCCGTCACGATAAAGGCCTGGGGCTCGCTCGAGGCATGCACGCCGGGCACATACATGGGCGACACCTGCGCCGGAATCGCGCGGAACTGGCCCGGTGCGATCACCTTCACGAGGTAGCGGTACTCGTAGCGGCCGCGGTCGAAGGACTCCTGGAAGAACACCGTGCGCGAGTCGCGGTACTCCACACGCGACCCGTACCACCACTGCTCGGGCGCCTCACGTTCGAGAGGGTAGGCGGTCGTGTCCTGAATCGCTTCCACGCCGGCCGGCAGCGGGTCCTCGATGGCGAGGTATCGCCACTCGGGCGATCCGGCAACGGTGAGCCGGACGGTCAGTACGTCGCCCGGCTTCGCCGTGCCGGTGAACGGCTGCTCGCGATAGACGATGCGGCCCTTCACGGTGACGGGTGTGAGCTGCGCGTACGTCCGCGTGAGGGCAAGTTGGCGGCTGCCGGCGGCGGCGCCGGCACCGGTCGTGTCGTAGTAGTTGGCCGCGGCCGACCAGTAAACGGTGCCACCATCCTCTTTGACCAGTCGCACCTGGTTGGCGCCGGCATTGGCCGGCACGGTGATCACCTGGGGATCCGGCGCCGTCATGGCCGCGGCCGAGAACGTGCGCCGGCCGGCATTGGCGCCGTTGACGAACACGTCCACCGAGAACGGTTGCGCCGACTCGCCACGGGCCTGCATGAACGACAGCAGGCCGTAGATCGCCATCGCGGTCTGCTTCGTGCTCGACCAGTAGCCGGCCGTCCGGTTCAACATCATCCAGCGCACGGCGCGTTCAACCAGCGGGCTCTTGGGATCGCGGCGGGCGAGCGCCTGCACGGCGAACGCGGTCGCTTCGATGCTGGTCTCGGCCGCGTCGAGGAGCAGCGGGTCGTTGGCCACCGCCCACCACGACACGTCGCCGCGCGTCTGCGCCTCGCCGGCCAGGGCCTGCGCCAGCTCGTGGCCGCGCGGGTCCTTGATCTCGTCGAGCAGCAGCAACAGCAGGGCGCGGCCGTAGGCGCTCATGCGGCTGCGTGCCTCCCACAACTCGTCGCGGGCTGCCACGTGGGTGTACTGGTGCTCGGTGCCGTCGGCGTACCAGGAGAGCTCGGTCTCGCCGCCGGCCGCCCGCTGCAGCACGTAGGCCTCGTACACCTTCAGGTCAGGCGCGACGCGCGGGTAATCTGCATACAGCCGCGCCAGGGCGCGGGCGCCGTTGTTGATGCGGTACTCCTGCACCTTCACGCCGGCGCGGCGCGCCTCGTCCATCGCCCACAGCGCGTACGCGGTCATGAACGGGTGATTGCCATCCGACTTCCACCATCCCCACCCGCCATCGTCATGCTGGTAGTCGCCCAGGCGCAGAAGGCCGGCGGAGACCTGGCGATCGAGCGCCGACAGCCGCTCGGTCGGCGCCAGTTTCAACTCGGTGAGCGCCTTCGTCACCAGCAGGTTGGGCAGGAAGCTCGAGACCGTCTGCTCGGTGCAGCCGTAGGGATAGCCCGTCAGGAAGTCCAGCGCGCCCAGCATTGATCCCGCCAGCGACGGCGCCAGGGCAATCGAGACGGTGCGCGAGACCGGATTGGCGCCCTCGGGCACGGTGACGACCGTAGTCGCTTCACCGGCGCCAACAATCGAGCCGGCCGTGCCGGCTTCGCGGTGGATGCCGAATGGCAGCACGGGCAAGGGCAACTCCACCGCGTCGGTATCAACCGCGGTTCTCGCGGTCGCGGTGATGGTGGCCGTCCCGACGGTGCGGGCGGTGAAGCGCCAATCGTCGCGACGTTCGGCGCCGCTCGCGAGTGGGGACGACGGTGGGGCAGCGGCGGTCGTCGATGCGAGGCCGGTGGTCTGCACCGAGATGCTGGCCGTCTGCGTGTCGGGCCGATAGTTATGCACCATCGTCGGAATGACCACCTCATCGCCCTCGGTGAGGAAGCGCGGCGTGATCACGCGGACGATCAGGTCCTTGGTCGTGGTGGTGCGCGCGACGGCGACGCCGGCTTTCGTGTCGTCGGTAATGGCGCGGGCGGTGAGCCGCCAGGTCGTCAGCGCATCCGGATAGTTCACCGCGATGCGGCCGCGCCCCTGCGCGTCGGTGACCAGGTCGCCGACCCAGTAGATGGCGTCGGGAAAGTCCTTGCGCACCTCGGGTTGCACTTCCTTGTCGCCCTTGAAGTCGGCCAGCGTGAACGGACGCCGTCCGCGGCGGGCCAGTTGCAGGCGATCACGGCCTGAATAGCCCGTGAAGTAGTACTCGCGGGAGAACATGGTGTTCACGCGCGAGTACTCGCGACGGTAGAAGTGACGAATGGGATCGGGCGTGTCGTCGGCCTTCACGCCGTACACCGCTTCGTCGATCACCGCGAGGCTCACCTGTGCCCGCACCGGCTGGCCGGCCTGGTCGGTGACCAGCACCGAGAAGGCGCCGGGCTCGCGCGGTTTCGACACGGCCTGGTCGGCGGTCAGCGACACGGTCAACGTCCGGGAGGTGGCCGGCACGCCGAGGCGGCGTTCGGCCCGGCTCAAGCGCCCGTCGCGCAAGAACGCAATGCTCACGAACACGTCGCCGACGTCGCCCTCGTCGATCGGCACTTCGATGGCTTCGGTCGCCGTCGGTCTCAGCAGCCGGAACCACGACACGTGCTGGCCCTCCTTGGTGACCAGCACCGGGCCAGTAATGGTCTCGCCCCGGACGATCAGGCGGGCCGACTCACCGGGTTGGTATGTCCGCCGATCCGCCAGCAGTTCCAGGTAGCGCTCGCCGCTGTCGGCGGTGGTGTCACTCGGCCCCGGCACCCACAGCCACACATCGTCTTGAACCGTGCGGTCGCCGCTTGGCGCGGTCACGCGGACGCGGAAACTGCCGGTCTGTTGCGGCAACGTGACGCGCCCGGTCGCCAGTCCGCTCGCGTCGGTCGTCACGCCGCTCTCGCTGATCTGGTTCACCTCGGGTTCGCGGTAGTAGCCGGCTCGATAGGTGAGCTGTTCGAGCACGACGCTGACCGGAATGTTGCCCTGCGCGGCGCCGGTGTAGTCAACCGCGCGAATGGCGATGTCCACCGTGTTGCCGGCGCGGAACACCGAGTTGGTGGTCTGCGCCGCAACCAGGAACGAACCAAAGGTGGCGTGCACCACGGTGTTGCCCGACACCTCGCGGTTGGCGGCGTCGGTGACCTGGGCCTCGATGCGCGCGCTGAAGTCGCGGCCGTTCTCGTCCACGCCCAGAGGCACGCGCAGCTGCGCCTTGCCGCTGGCATCCAGCCGCACGGAGCCCTGCGCCGTCTGGTGGTCGCCGTACCAGTAACTGCTTTCGCCGCCCTCGAACCCATCGTCCCATCGCAATGGCGAGTAGTACGGCTGCTGGTTGAGGACCCACCGCAGTTGACCGTTGGCGACCGGCTGCCCGAAGTAGTACCGGGCTTGGATTGAGATCACCGCGACGTCGCCCTGGCGCACGAACCGGGCGGCCGGTGCCACGAGGACTTCGAACTCCGGCTTGCGGTACTCCTGCACTTCGAAGCCGCTCGAAGTCTGGAAGTCACCGCTTTGCACGCGCAGTGCGTAACTGCCGAGCGCGGCAGTCGGCGGAACCGCAAAGCTTGCGAGGACGGCGCCAAACGCATCCACCTTTACCTGCTGGCGGAAGATCACCTTGTCGTTCGGATCCGAAGCCACCACTTCAACCTCGGCACGGTCGAACTTCGCCAGCGCGTCGTGATGCCGCCAGCGCAGGATGCCCTTGAGGTGAACGGTGTGGCCGGGACGATAGATGGGCTTGTCGGTGTAGAGGTAACCGGCCAGCTCGCGCGCCGGTTCCTGCAGCGACCACGAGCCCGGGTCGGTCGCCGCCACCTGGTCGCCGCACTGCGCGATGCCGACCACGTTGTCCATCGGCTGCTCGGGCAGGACGGCTTCGAACAGGCCATCGACCGAGGTGCGGCCTTCGGCGACGGTCTGCTGCGACACGAGCACGCGCACGGCGCACTCGGCGACCGGTTCGCCGGTGAAGCGATCGGCGGCAAAGAACAGCATCTGGCCCGGCGAGGTCTTGGTGACCAGGCCGACGTCGGAGACGATCACGATCGTGTAGGCCCGCAGCAGGTCGTGGACGGCTTCGACGACGTAGATGCCGGGCCGGCGCAGATCAACGGGTACACGGCGAACCTCGGGGTCGCGGTGGTTCGGCAGCAACTCGCGCCACGTGGTGACGACCTGGTCGGAGTTGAGCAGCGGCACCTGTGCAAACGTGTTGGCGTTCAAGACCACGCGCTGGGCGACCACCGCCTGGTCGGTGGCGGCCCGCCGCGCGGCTCGGTAGGGCTGGCTGACCTGGCCGCGCGCGAAGCGCTGCACTGACTGGCGCTGGCCGCGCTTCCAGTCGGCGAGCTGCTCGATCCACGTCCGTTCCTGTGGCACCTCGACATCACCGCTGCCGAACTGATGCGGGTCGCGAAGGCTGGCAAAGAACGCGAACGGATCGCGGACCTGGTAGACCCGGAAGTCGAGCTGCGGCACGCGACGAAACGTCAGGTAGAAGTTCGGCGCATCCTTGGTCGTGAAGACCTCGCTCGTCGAGAGCGAGAACGCCGGGCGCTCGTCGCTCTCGCCTTGCGCGCTTGCCTCGCGCGAAGTCAGAAGTGAGAAGAGCGAAGTGAGAAGGATTAGCGAGCGGGCCAGCTTCATAGCACTGCCAGTCGATAGACGCCGATGAACCGCGGGTTCGACGCGAGGGGCCGCCAGCGGGTGGCGGGGTGTTGTGCGAGCGTGCCGAGGCGGACCTTGCGCACCTCGCCGGGGCCGTCATCGGCCGGGCCGGTGTGATACACGACCCAGTCATCGCCTTCGGCTTCGAACGCAGAGCGGCCGACAAACACCATCAGGTGGTCGGGCACCTGTTGTGCCGGTTGGCGGAAGTAGAGCAAGTCGCCGGGGCGCAGGGCCCGGGTGTCGCGGCCGAGTGGCCGGGTATTCAGCGCGATCAACGTCTTCGCGTCGGCAAACTCGGCATACTGCGCGTCGGGGCCATCGGTGACCCGAAAGAGCGGCCACCCGTGGGCGCCCGGCTTCGGCGCCGATCGCACGTCGGCATATTGGGGCGCAAACGGGAGTGCCGCGCGGCGCACCCACTCGGGCGTGTGCGCCCGCATGGCTTCGCGATAGGCGTGGCGAATCAGCGCGGCACAGTCGGCGACGTCCGGTGTGGTGCGCTCGAACTGCGCGTCGGCCAGCAACACAAACCACGATCGGAACGCGGCGCGATCGGATTCATCGGCGAGCCGCGCTTGCGCTCCGGCTCGGGAACCGGCGACCGACGCGAGCAGGACCGCGAGAACAACGATGGTTTTGGAAGCCGACACGGTGGTTCTCTGGGTAGAGTGGACCAGTATATTCCGACTCCTGACTCCTGACTCCTGACTCCCGACTCCTGACTCCCGACTCCCGGCAGTGTCCTTACAGCTCGACGACAAAGCCGGCGAACTTGCCCGCCAGCCAGCGCTCGTGCAGGCGGCCGCCGTGGGCCTGGACGACGGCGATGGCGATCGGGAGCTGCCGGCCGGTGCCGCCGCGGCTGATGTCGACCGGGCGTTCTTCGAGGGTGCCGCGGCCGAGCGTCCGCGGCTGCACCACGACCTGCGCGGTGGTTCGCCCCTTGACCAGGCGCAGGTCGAAGCCCGCCGCGCCCGATTGCACCCGCGCGAGGGTCGCGATCAGGGTGCAGAACACTACGCGCATGCGGGCCTCGTCCAGTCGCAGGCGGACGTCGGTGGGGGCCACCACGTCGAGGTCGGTTGCAAAGTGGCCGGGCAATTCCACGGCCTGCACCGCCTGGTTCAGCACCGAGCGCAGGGACGTGCGCTTCAGCGCCACCTTGATGCGGCCACCCGTGAGGAGGGCCGGCCCGCGAAGCTCGTGGGAGGCCAGCAACAACAAGGCGGGCAAGGCAGATTCGGCCATGGGTCTGGGGTCCATAGTCCCCCGAAACCCCGGACCCTTGCGAGGCGTCAAAAGCCAACACCGGTGCGGTATCATCGGCGGGGAGCTTGGCGATGTTGATTAAAAAGGCTGCAGACCTGCGCGAATCCGACGTGACCCCAAAGGAAACCTTCCTGCGGCGCCGCGAATTTCTCGCCGTGGCCGGCAGCACGGCCGTGGCCGTGGCCACCAACGGCCTGGGCCCGGTGTTCACGGGGACGGCCACCGCGCTGGCGCAGAACCCGTCGGCGCAGAAGCTGGCCAACCTCAAGAAGAGCCCGTTCAGCACCGACGAGAAGCTCAACTCGTACAAGGACGTCACGACCTACAACAACTTCTACGAGTTCGGCCTCGACAAGGCCGACCCGTCGAAGTACGCGCACACGCTCAAGCCCAGGCCGTGGAGCGTGGTGGTGGAAGGGCAGTGCGCCAAGCCCGGCACGTACAATATCGAAGACATCCTGAAGTACGCGCCGCTCGAAGAGCGTATCTACCGCCTCCGCTGCGTCGAGGCGTGGTCGATGGTGGTGCCCTGGGTCGGCTATCCGCTGAGCGAGTTCCTCAAGCGCTTTGAGCCGACGTCGAAGGCGAAGTACGTCGAGTTCCGGACGCTGGTCGACACGCGACAGATGCCGGGCCAGACCGAGCCGGCGCTCAACTGGCCCTACGTCGAGGGCCTGCGCATGGACGAGGCGATGCACCCGCTCACGCTGCTCGGCCTTGGACTGTACGGCGAAGTGTTGCCCAACCAGAATGGCGCGCCGATTCGGCTGGTGGTGCCGTGGAAGTACGGCTTCAAGAGCATCAAGTCGATTGTCCGCGTGCGCTTCGTCGAGAACGAACCGATCAACACGTGGAAGCAGCAGCAGTCGTCGGAGTACGGCTTCTACGCCAACGTCAACCCGCAGGTCGATCACCCGCGCTGGACGCAGGGCAGCGAGCGGCGGCTCGGCGAATTCTTTCGCCGCAAGACGCTGATGTTCAACGGCTACGGCGACCAGGTCGCATCCCTCTACGCCGGGATGGATCTGCGCAAGAACTATTAGTGACGCAAACGCAATGGCGGCGACGGGTGTTCAAGCCCGCCGCCTGGCTCGCCTGCCTGGCGCCTGCCGCGCTGTTGGTCTACCACGGCTTCCAGAGTGAGCTCGGCGCCAATCCGGTCGAAACCATCACCAACAGCACCGGCATCTGGACGCTGCGGCTGATCGTGATCGGCCTGGCGATCACGCCGCTGCGGTGGGCGAGCGGGCTCAATCAACTGATCAACTACCGGCGCCTGATCGGCCTGTTTGCGTTCTTCTACGGCACGCTGCACTTCCTGACTTACTTCATCCTCGACCACCAGCTGCAGTTCACCGGGCTGTGGGACGATGTCGTCAAGCGGCCGTACATCACTGCGGGGTTCACCGCGTTCGTGTTGATGATTCCTCTGGCGATCACCTCGACCGGCGGCTGGATTCGCCGCATGGGCGGCCGGCAGTGGAACCGGCTGCACCGGCTGATCTACATCACGGCACTGGCTGCGGTGCTGCATTACTTCTGGAAGGTAAAGCTGGATGCCACGTATCCGGTCTACTACGGCATCGGTGTGGCGGTCCTGCTTGGCATCCGCCTATGGCTTCAGTACCACCGCAAGCCGGCGTCACAATAGCTGATTGGTGGCAAACCCTTCCTGGGGTTGCCTGGCTCGACTTTCCGCCACCCCGCGCGCAAAGCAGCTACTTGGACGGCAGCGTGCCGCCTTCGGCAAGCGTCTTGATGTTCTGGATCGCGCGGGTGAAGACGGCGGTGCGCGACGCCTTGTCCTTCTCCCGCGCCGCATCGTCCGGCAACATCGAGTTGTCGTAGATCAGCGTGTAGTAGAGGCGCGACGTCTTCGGCGTCACGGGGCGGACTTCAAGCGTGCCGTGATACAGGTTGTAGGGGCGGCCGGCCCGCACGGTTTGCGTGTAGGTGTACGAGAACTCGGTCTTGCCGACCAGCACTTCGTTGGCCACGGACCGCACCGCGCCGATCTCACCATCAACGCCCGACAGGATCTTGCAGCCCGCCGGGATCTGCAGCCACTCGGCGATGTCGCAGTATTTGCCAATGCGCTTCCACACCTCGGCGGCCGGCCGGTCGATGGCAATTTCCAGCGGGATCGAGATGTAGGTCGGGTTGTCGACGACGATGTTGGCGTTGGGGTTGGCGGGTGGCGCAGCGGCGGCCGGCGCCTGTGCGGCGGCGGTGAGCGGGAACGTGGACAGCAGCGCCACGGCGACAACGGTGTGAGCGAGTGTTCGCATCAATCCTCCGCGGGGAAGACTACACGATCATTGGCAGTTTGCGTTTGATGTGTTAGTATCGGTCTCTTCCTTGTCGCGGGGTGGAGCAGTCCGGTAGCTCGTTGGGCTCATAACCCAAAGGTCGGGGGTTCAAATCCCCCCCCCGCAACCAACTTTCAAGCCAACATCGTAACCTCGGCAGAAAGTGGAGCCAAGTCAATGACCGGAACAATCAAGACGCTACGAGCAGACAAGGGATTCGGCTTTATCCGGGATACGTCTGGTAAAGAAGTGTTTTTCCACGCCAGCGCCATCTACGGGGAGGGCATCGACAACCTGCGCGAGGGCGATGGTGTCGAGTTCGATCTCAGCGAGGACGGCCCGAAGGGACCTCGGGCCACGAACGTCCGGCGAACGACGACCTAGTGATTCCGACGCGCCTTCCTGCCGGCAAGCCTTCGACCCGCGGTGGTGCCGCTTTCTCGCGATAACTCGTGGTCGGTCAGTGCCCAGTGCGCGGCCGCAAGGCCCACACCCGATTCGGTCGCGTGCCGCCGCTGGCGGTGAACCCCAGGTGGCCGGCCTCCCGTTGCTCAACGAGGCCAGCACTCGCGACGGCCGTGATCGGCGCCGTCGCCCCTTGCTCGTCCGCCACCAACACAGACTACGGCTGGTATTCGCGCGCGGTGATCTTCTCGCGGACGCCGTCGCTGTCGCCCGGCTTCATCTGCCGGAACTCCCGAATCGTAAAGGTCAGCCCGCCCACGAACAGGCCGAAGGTCCCCACGCCGATGGTGAAAATCCAGAGGTCCATGGCCTATCGCCTCGTTGCCCGAAGCTGGATGTAAATGCCGGCTGCGAGGATCGAAGGGACCCACAGACCGACGTAGAGGCCGGCCTCTCGAGTGGGCGGCCCAAAGGCCCCAAACCACAGGGAGATGGAGAACAAGAATGAGATGAACGCCGCGCCGAGAATCATGAAATCTTGAATTTTGAACATGCCCTAGCCTTTCACCTGAAAGCGACCACTTCCCGGGTTAGACCCTCGAAGCACGGCGCGCGATTCAGCTGAACTGTTGGAACCGCCGTCGACCATAGCGGCGTCTTACCGGGGTGGCAAAACTGACCGGGTGGCTGGTGGGGCTGCCGCGGCTCGTCGAGCTCGGAAACGCGAGCGCGATGGTCCGGTCTAGCGGCGTGATAGCGTTGGCCCTGACGGTGGCCCCGCGATGATCAGTGTGTCAGCCAGCACCAGACGATGAAGAGGTTGAGGCCCATCAGCACCAGGGCTGGCAGGGTCTGGGCGAGTGAGTCGAGCACGCGGATGCGGGTGGCGATGCCGGCCAGCATCATCAGGGCAAGACCGCCCGCGCTGAGCGGCACGAGGGGCGGCCAGAGCAGGCCGACAATCAAACCCAGCGCGCCGAGCGCCTCGAGTGTGCCCGTGAGGATGCGAAGGCGACTGAGGCCGAATCGCTCGAAGTCACGCTTCATTCCGTCCAGGCACAGGCACGCGATGCCGTAGAACAGGAACACGGCGGACGACATGACGATCGACGCATAACAGGCGCCCGTCATCGCGCGTCCATTTCCAGCCAGCGACGTCGGAGATTAGTCATTGTTGAGGAGGAACCCATGATGGAGTGGTTGTCACTGTCGAGTGTGCTTCAAATAATTGTCGGACTCGGGCTGCTGAATGTCTGGCTGGTGCGCGGACGCTCCTCCACATCGTATCGCGGCGGCGCCGCGCAGACGCTGCAGGCCGAGTTTGCAGCCTACGGCCTTCCCGGCTTCGCCTTCTACGTCGTGGGCGCACTCAAGATCAGCGCCGCCATCGTCCTGATTGCCGGCGTGTGGCTCGCGCTCCCAGCCCGGGAGGCAGCGGCGCTGGTCGCCGTGCTCATGATTGGTGCGCTTGCCATGCACCTGAAGGTCGGCGACCCGCCGATGAAGTCGCTCCCCGCGGCGCTGATGCTCGTGATGAGTGTCGCGATCGCCGCCCTGCGCTAACGCCATCGGCGTGGCCAATGCGCCGTGTCTGAATCATCCGTAGCCATGCCACGCACTGCCGCCCACGACGCCCGCCACTCGTCGCGTGAACGCACGACGGGGCGTCTAGTGATCGTCTTTGGCGATCAGCTCGACCCGGATGCGGCACTCATGCGCTCGCTGGCGCCGGACGACACCATCCTGATGATGGAGGTCGCCAGCGAGTCGCGCCATGTGCCCAGCCACAGGCAGCGGACGGCCCTGTTCCTGTCGGCGATGCGCCACTTCGCCGCCACGCTGACGCGGCGGCAGGTTCGCGTCCGGTATATCGCGCTTGACGACCCCGGGAACACCGGCGCGTTCGAGACGGAGATCGCGCGAGCGGTCGCCGCGCTCCGTCCGACTCAGCTCGTCTGTACTCACCCGGGCGAGTGGCGGGTGCTGGCGATGCTTGAGCGGGTCGGCGACTCGACGGGCATTCCGATCAGCATGCTGCCCGACGAGCACTTCATCACCACACCGGAGGAGTTTGCCGCCTGGGCCAAGGACCGCGCGTCGCTGACGATGGAGTTCTTCTACCGCGAGCAGCGCCGCAAGACCGGCTATCTGATGGAAGGCACGGGCAAGAGCGCCAAGCCCGCAGGTGGCGAGTGGAACTTCGACAAGGAGAACCGGCTGCCCTTCGGCAAGCACGGCCCGAGTCCGCGGCCACGGCCGCCGCTCGCCTTCGCGCCCGACGCGACCACCCGCGCGGTGTTGGCAGCCATGACCCGTACGCTCCCCGATCTGCCCGGCGCGGTCGAGGCCTTCATCTGGCCGGTGACGCGTGAGCAGGCCCTCGCCGCCCTCGACGACTTCATCACCCATCGTCTGGCTCAGTTCGGCCCCTTCGAAGACGCGATGTGGACCAACGAAGCCACGCTCTACCACTCGACGCTGTCAAGTTCGCTCAACCTCAAGCTGCTCAATCCGCGCGAGTGCTGCGAGCGGGCCATCCAGGCCTATCAGGCCGGCGAGGCGCCCCTGCAATCGGTCGAGGCATTCGTGAGGCAGATCATCGGCTGGCGCGAGTTCATCCGCGGCGTCTATCACCTCGAAGGCCCTCCCTATGCCGATCGCAACGGCCTTGATCAGCACGGCAAACTGCCATCGTTGTATTGGACTGCCGAAACCGATATGGCCTGCATGAAGGCCTGCGTGGGGCAGGTGCTCGAGACCGGCTTCGGCCACCACATCCAGCGCCTGATGGTCACCGGCAACTTCGCCCTCATCAGCGGCGTCCACCCGCGAGCCGTCAGCGACTGGTATCTCGGGATGTTTGTCGATGGCGTGGACTGGGTGACGCTCCCTAACGCGCTCGGCATGGTCATGCATGCTGATCGGCGCCAGGGCGCGGCCACGGGGGTCACCGGACTGGTCGGGACCAAGCCCTACGCCGCCAGCGGCAAGTACATCCAGCGGATGAGCAACTACTGCACCACATGCCGCTACGACCCCGCCGAACGCAGCGGCCCTGCCGCCTGCCCGGTCACGGTCTTCTACTGGGACTTCTTGCTTCGCACCCGCCAGACGTTCGCACCGAACCAGCGGATGGCGATGATGCTGAAGAACGTTGACCGACTGACACCTGACGCCCGCGCCCAGATCGCGATCAGCGCAGACCTGCTTCGTCGCAAGCTTGGGATTGACAGGGACGACGCGGCACCAGTGGCGGCGCCGGCCGAAAACGGCTCCGGCGCGAAGGTCTGACAGGCAACGCCTGGGGACTCGCTACTGTCGTTCCGGGCTCCTGGCCTGTCCCGCGAAGGCCTGCGCGAGTGTGATCGCCAGCGCGTGGGTATCTGCGTAAGAGGTGTTCGATGTGACGGCGACGACGAGGCCGTGCTCGGGAAATGTCTGGAACGACATCGCCATCCCGCCCAGCACATTCCCGTCGTGACCGACGCCGAGGGTTGGTTTGCCAGACAGCTCGACGGACTCGAGATCCCAGCCGAGCCCGTAACCCGTATCCTCACCTGACGGGAGCCGCAGCGAGGTCTGCAGCAATTGCACCGTCGCCGGCTGCAGCAGCTTGCCGCTATTGAGCGCCATTCCGAAACGCACCAGGTCGGATGGCGTGGACAGGAAAGCGCCGGCGCCGGCGTAACACGACAGGTTGAGCGGCCGCATCACGTCCGGGCCGTAGCGCGGGTCGCCCGCGAACTTGGGGAAGTAGTCGGTCGTGCGCTCGGGGCCCGGTCCGGCTTCGAAGTCGGCCTCCGTGTGGTCCATGCCCAGCGGCGCGAAGACCTGCTTGCGCATGAACGACAGGAAGGATTCGTCCGCTGCCGCTTCGACCGCCGCGCTCACGAGGATCCAGCCAAAGTTCGAAAACTGGTATTGGGTTCCCGGTTCGAACCGCTGCTCGTGGCCGAAGTGCGGCAGCGCCTCGGCCGGCCGATCGCATTGCTCACCGAACAGCGGTCCTTCGTCGCCGCCGTCGCTCCGGATGCCGGCGAGATGTCCCATCACCTGGCGCAGGGTCGCGGGCCACTGGGTCGGCGTGAACTCCGGCACGTAGGTCTGGATCTGCTCGTCGAGCGTCAGGCGATCCTTCTCGAGCAACAGGCCGACGGCGGCCGAGGTGAGCACGATGGAGGCGGTGCCGATCCGGAACCGCGTCTCTGGCGACACGGGCACTTTGTGATCGAGGTTCGCCCAGCCGAAACCCTCGGCCCAGACGAGCTCGCCACCGGCGCCAACCGCCACCGACACGCCCGGCAGGTTATGTTCGGCGAGCGCCGCGCGGACCGCGTGCCGTCCCTGTTCGGCCGCGCTAGTCCACTGTTGCAGCGGCGCCGCACTCGCCACCGAGGTGACGTCCTGCGCGCTGGGGTGCAGGACCGGCGCTGTCGCGCTGGCGTAAACAAACAGCCCGAGGATGGCCGTCGGCACAAGGCCGATCCCGACGACTACCAGCGTGAGCCCGATCGTGGTCCACTTGCTCTTGGTCGTCACCGGTTGCCAACTCCTGCGACCCGGACCTTGGTTCGCTGATCGGCCCCGCGAATATCTGCATGCCTCGCCATGGGCCATTCGCGCGCGCGCCGCGGCATCAGCCGTCGCACGGTGCGGAGCAGCGTGGTCCAGCGCGCCAGAGCGCGCTCGTCGTGGTCGCGCCAGTCGAACCGGTACGCCTGCCGCAGCGACGGCGTCAGCGTTCCGATCGTGAGCAACTGCATGGCCCGGAATGCCGGCCACGCCAGGTGCCAGCGCGGCGGATACAACACCGCTCGTGCGAGAGCGCGGCTGGTGTCGGTGACCACGAGGCTCCCGCCGGCCAGGATGTCTTCCAGACAGGTGTCGAGGTGCGCCGCACTGCGGGGGAGCGATCCGGCCGGCATCCCCAGCAGCGGTTCCATGATCGCCGCTTCCTGGCAGTAGCGGTCCCGCTCTGTCGCCGTCAGTGGGCCGACGAGGCGCTCGTAGGCGAGGAGCATCGATTCGACCAGGGTCGCGTGCACCCAGCGCTGCAGAGCGGGATCGTGAGCGGAGTAGGCCAGCGGGCCTGCCCCCCGTGGCTTTAGCGGAGGTGGGGCGTGGCCCCGTACCCGATCGTGAATCACGTTGATGCCGGCGGCCGCCGCGATCACCCGCTCGGGGTCGCCGAACGTGATCGCGAGCATGGCGCCAGCGGTCGAGCGCAGGCGCCGGAGACTGGCGGCAAGGCTCCCGCGGAACGCGCTGTGACCGTGCACGCCGGCGGCGACTGCGGGGTGCGCCAGCTGCAGCAGGATGGCGCGTCCCCAGCCGGCCAGGACGACGGCCTCGCGGTTGATCTGCCAGGTGATGCTGCCGGGTCCGGCCGGGACCAGCGCCGATCGCAGCAGCCGTGCGCGGACCGCGGCACGATGGCGGTGCCCCGCGTCGCCGGGCCTCGCCACGGGCATGCCGTGGGGCGCGTCGCTCAGCGTCGTGGGGCGGGCGGGGAGCACGGAGTAACTTTAAGACACAAAGTTATTTACGTCAATGCCGTTCAGGCCTCATCCCGCCTCGAAGCCAAGCGCGGCGCCGGCGCCACAGCTGGGCGACCACGGACCCGATTCACGTAACCGAAGGACCCTCGCAGAACGACCGCCCCACGTCACCGACACCCGCCGGCGCGGCGATCGCGCGCCAGCGCCGCGCTACGGGTGCGACTGGTTGTACTCAGCGAGCCACTGCCGGCTCATGGTGCCCATGTCGCTGGTATTCGATTCCATCCAGTAGTGCCCGGTCAGCAGCAGGATGGCGACGGCGCCGACGCCGATGGCCAGGTAAATCATCGTGCTGTCCATGGCGATTCACAGTCCCGGGAAGACCATCCGCCCAAGGCGGAGGGCGAGGGCGAACGCGAGCGCGATCGGCAGGCCAATAACCAGCACGCCCAGGGCGACGCCCCAGACTGCCGCAAACGCGCCGAGCGAATCGGTAATTATGGTGCCCCACGACGCGAGACGACGATCAGTGCTGTTGCTCACAAGCCCCTCGATGACGTGCCTTGGTGAGGGCTGGAAGGCCAGAACGGCCACAGTGCTCAGGAAAGCGGAACTACGGTCCCCAGTATACCTTGGGAGTAAGCTGAAGCGATGAAGTCCCTGCTGATTGCGACCGCGGTCGTGGTGGCCGGCGGCCTGACCTGGGCACAGGAAAAGCCGGTGCCGAAGGATTCCTCGCGGCTCACCGTCGCGGGCTGCGCCTACGATCGCTTGTTCCTTGTCGACATCAGCCCCGAGCACGAACGGTCGGGCACCCCACTCAAGCCCGGCCGGCGGCTGCGGCTGTCGGGCCCGAAGAAGTTGCTCGAGGAGATCAAGGCTCGCCAGGGCAGCGTCGTGGAATTGACGGGACTCATGCGAAAGTCGGATCTGATTGAGCAGGGCGTCGGCCTGGCGGGCGGCACGGTGCGCATCATGCCAGGGCGCTCGCCGATCGGCGCCACCGGCGGACCCAACGCCAACGTGACGCAGGCCGTGATCGACGTGGAGTCATGGCGGCTCTTGAACGCGCCGTGCCCGGACCGGTGACCCGGTCATCGCTTGGATGACCGCCGTCATTTTCAAGATCGTGCCGGCGTCCCTGTGGCGCGAAGCGGTGGAGCAGGGCGCCTTCACCGGCTCGCCGGTCGATCAGCAGGATGGATTCATTCACTTCTCCACGGCAGCCCAGGTACGCCAGACCGCGGCGAAACATTTCGCCGGCATCCCTGATCTCCTGTTGGTGGCGGTGTCGACCGATGGTCTCGACCTGCAGTGGGAGCCCTCGCGTGGCGGCGCCCTGTTCCCGCACCTCTATGGGCCGCTGCCGCTGACAGCCGCGCGCTGGGTCAAGCCGTTGCCCCTCGACGCCGACGGCGCGCACGTGTTTCCCGAACTCGATCCGGCACCCTAGGCACCTGAGGCACCCTGGCTCTTAGTGATAATGCCCGTGCTCAGCCGACCAGACGCCGCTTGGTTGGCCGGAGTGCGAATCGCCGCTCGTCAGCGACGTGATCCCGGCGACCAGGCCGGCGGCCATCAGCAGGCCGACAATGACCAGCATGGTGGTGTTGCTGCGGCTCCGCGCTGCTTTGAGCTCGCAACACTTCTTGTATTTCTTGCCGCTGCCGCAGGGGCAGGCATCGTTGCGTCCGGCTTTGGAATTCATGGTGTCCCTCTTCAACAGTCGAGAGCTTGATCCTGCCCCGCATCGGGACTGCCGTCAAGGCCAGGAATGACCGCGATCAATCGGCTACCATGGCCGGGCGTGCCGAATCGCGCCCAGTTCCGCGGCGTCCTGTTGTTCCTGCTCGGCGCGGTCGCCGTGCTGGCCCCGCTGTTCTCGTCGGCGTGGGGCCTGGCGGTCGTCGGCCTTGCCATCCTGCTGTCCGGGATCATCGAGCTGGTCGATGCGTGGGTGTCCGGGGGGCGGCATGTCCACTACAGCAGCGGCGCCTTCTCGGTGTTGGCCGGCGTGCTCATTTCGTTCCAGAACGCGCTGGTGTTCTCCGGCCTGCTGATCCTGGTGAGCCTCGTCTTGCTCGCCGACGGCGGGGTGAACATCGTCCGCGCCGTCCGCGGCACGACGCCGGGCAGCCGGTTGTGGGATTTCCTCAATGGCAGCGCCAACGTCGGCATCGCGGTGCTGGTGTGGCTGCTGCGCGACACGCTGGGGCCGCTGGGCTTCGGCATGGTTCTCGGCGTGCGCATGGCGGCGTCGGGTTGGCACGCGATGTTCGCGCCGGCGCCGATCGACGCCGACGAGTTCGCGCGCATCGAGGACGAGCATCCGAATCGCGCGCTCGGGCTCGGGCCGCATCCGCTGATCGGGTTCATCCATCGGGAAGCGATCGCTGACGCCCGCGCGCAGACGCCGTCAGATCTCTACTGGAGCGTGATCTTCGTGATCGTGTTCTTCGCTATCCACGTAGGCCGGCTCGAGGCGGAATGGACGCTGCTCGGCATGGTGTCGCCGGCGGTGGCGACGGCCGGCGACGTAGTGGTGTCGCTGCTGCTGGCAATCGTGGTGATCTTTCCGTTCGACCTGGCGCTGCAGCGGGTGACCCGCCCGATGGAGCGGCTGGTGTGGTTGCGGATGCTGCACGATCGAGCCCCCGAACAATCGCAGCGGTGGAGCGAACGGGCGTTGCGGTTCTGGGCCGAGCGGCGCCTGCGCCGCAACGTGGCGCGCGATCGCGAGAACAACACGCTGCACGGCGCCGTGCGCCAGGCCATTCGTGCCGGCCTGCCGCTGACGGCGGTGCTGATCGCGGTGAACCCGATCTGGGGGTTCTCGTGGTATTTCAACAGTGAGAACTGGGCCTCGGCGGTGTGGCAGAAAGTCGCGGAGTCGCGCACCGACGTGTGGCGCCACGCGATGATTGGCGCGGCGCTCGACCGCGAGGGCACGGCCGACCCGGGCCAGCCGGGCCTGTTCGCGGTGCGGCCGCCCGGCGTGCCGGCCGAGGGCGACTTCTCGTTCATCGTGATTGGCGACCCGGGCGAGGGCGACCCCTCGCAGCATTCGTTACGTGATCGCCTGCTGGTCACCGCCGGTCAGGACGCGGTCAAGTTCGTGGTGATTGCGTCCGACGTGGTCTACCCGGAAGGCGCGATGCGCGACTACGAGGCCAACTTCTACCTGCCGTTCAAGGGGATCGGCAAGCCGATCTACGCCATCCCCGGCAACCACGACTGGTTCAACGCGCTCGACGGCTTTGCCGCGAACCTGATGGCGCCCGACCGGGCCCGCGCGGCGATGCGGGCCCGGGTGGATGCCGACCTGCGCCTGTCGAGCACGACCGACCAACGCATCGAGCGGTTGATTGCCGAGGCCGCGCGATTGCGGTCGCTGTACGGCGTCTCGGCCGCGCACCAGCAGGCGCCGTTCTTCGAAATGCAGAGTGGCGGCTTCGCGCTGATTGCCGCCGACACCGGTGCGCTCCGCCGTCTCGACGATCGGCAGTTGGCCTGGCTGCGGGCCGCACTCGAGCGCAGCCGCGGCCATTTCACGATGGTCATTCTCGGCCATCCGTTCTATGCCGGCGGCGCCTACGCCGGCGGCGGCGACCCGGCGTTTGCGGCGTTGCACGACCTGCTGCGCGAGCACCGCGTGGCCGTCGTGATGGCCGGCGACACCCACGACTTCGAGTACTACCGTGAGCCGGGCGAAGAGGGGGCCCGTCACTTCGTGAACGGCGGCGGCGGCGCGTACTTGAGCATCGGCACCGCGCTCGACTGGCCGGAGCAGCCGCCGGTGCGTGACTACGCGTTCTACCCGCCCACCGCTGCCGTGGCGGCCAAGCTGGCGAACGAGACGCCATGGTGGAAGTGGCCGGCGTGGTGGTGGGTGCGCCGCTTTGGCGCGTGGCCGTTCTCGGCCGAGGCGCTGTCGGCGGTCTTTGACTTCAACCGCGCGCCGTTCTACCAGAGCTTCATGGAAGTGCGGGTGGAGCGGTCCGCGCAGCAGGTGACGCTCGCCTTGCATGGGGTCGACGGTCCGCTCCGCTGGCGCGACATCCAGGTCGGCGGCGCCACCCGTCCGGCGGACAGCACGGATGGTGACCCGGTCGAATTCGTCGTCGCGTGGCCGGTCCCGCGCTAGCTCATGAGTTCCCGCAGCCCCGGCGGACGTTTTTGGCGCTGAAACCTGTCATTTATGCGGCTGGGGCGGGTGAAGTGCGCTTCCGTAATTTTTCGTATCGCGCCTGACCCTAACGGTGGTAACCTACCCACTCGTTCTCTGCACGTATGCCTGCCAGCGTCTATCCAGCGCCGACGGCCTCAGGGCAGCGCTGGGGAATCTCCCAAACCTGCCAAATTTACTCGATGGATTACGGACGGACTCTCACATGGCTCCAATGAACGGTACGATCAAGCGGCTCGTCAGCGACAAGGGTTTCGGTTTCATCCTTGCCAGCGACGGCAACGAATACTTCTTCCACAACAGCGCCTGCACCAACACTCGTTTCGACGAACTGCGTGAAGGCCAGAACGTGACGTTCGAAAAGGGCCAGGGTCCCAAGGGTCCCCGTGGCGAGAACGTTCAGGTCGTCTAAGATCGACCTGGCTAGCCGGTCGGGCATTGGCCTGACCACGGTCAGGCATCAGGCCTGACCAGCGTGCACTACCTACCAATCTCGAGCGGCCGGTTATCTAGCGATGTTCCGGCTGCTCTCGTTGGGCCTCAGTGTGACGGGCTCAGGGTTTCGGCCCTGAGCAGCCACTCCCCCCAGGGCCTCTCGCAATCCCCACCCGTCTAGTCCTATCGTACCCCCGTCATGGGATCGACCCGCCACGCGTGGGTTGTGGGTGATAATCACCCGATGATTTACGAACTGACGGTCAACGGCACGGCGACCCAGGTCGATGTGGCTGCGGACACCCCGCTTTTGTGGGTGCTTCGCGACGTCCTGAATTTCAAGGGCACGAAGTTCGGCTGCGGGGCCGGCCTGTGCGGCGCCTGCACCGTGCTGATCGACGGCAAGGCCGCCCGTTCGTGCCAGACACGGGTGTCGGCCGTCAGGGCGGCGATTACCACCATCGAGGGGCTGTCGCCGGACGGTTCCCATCCGCTCCAGCAGGCGTGGATGGAACTGGATGTGCCACAGTGCGGCTATTGCCAGGCCGGCCAGATCCTGGCTGCCGCTGCCTTGTTGGCCCAGACGCCAAAACCCACTGATGCCGATATCGATCGGGCGATGAACGGCAACCTGTGCCGCTGCGGGACGTACCCGCGGATTCGGCAGGCGATTCACCGGGCGGCCGGAACCGTCACCTCCACTGCAGCTGATGCCGCGGGCGACGCGGACGGGAGGTCGTAATGGCACCCACCATTGCCCGGCGCTCGTTCCTGAAGGTGGCCTCGCTGGCCGGTGGCGGCCTGATGGTCGGCCTTTATCTCGATGTCCCCGAGACGGTTGCGCAGACGCTGGGACGCGACCCCGGCCTGCTGCCGAATGCCTTCGTTCGCATCGCCGCCGATGGCACCGTCACCATCATCGCCAAGAACCCCGAAACCGGCCAGGGCGTGAAGACGATGCTGCCGATGCTGGTGGCCGAGGAGCTCGACGCCGACTGGCCCAAGGTCAAGATCGAGCAGGCCGACTTCGACGACACGAAGTACGCCGCGCAGTTTGCCGGCGGCAGCATGGCGACGCCCATGAACTGGGATGGTATGCGCCGGGTCGGCGCCGCGTCGCGGTACCTGCTGGTCGCCGCGGCCGCCGAACTGTGGTCGGTACCTGCCGGACAGATCACCACGGTGGCTGGTCGCGCCCATCATCGCGCGTCGAATCGGTCGGCCGGCTACGGCGAGCTGGCCGCGAAAGCCGCCACGCTGCCGGCGCCCGACCTGACGACGCTGGTCCTGAAAGATGCGAAGGACTTCACCATCATCGGCCGTTCGCAACGCGGCTATGACGTGAAGGACATCGTGACGGGGAAACCGGCCTATGGCATCGATTTCACCGTGCCCGGCATGCTGTTCGCCGTGTTCCACAAGTGCCCCGTCTTCAACGGCAAGCCGGTCAGCGCCAATCTCGACGAGATCAAGAAGCAGCCCGGCGTGCGGCACGCCTTCCTGGTGGAGGGACGCGTGAAGGAGGGCCAGGTGCTGGGCTTCGAGGTGGATCTCGAGCCTGGCGTCGCCATCGTGGCCGACACCTGGTGGCAGGCGCAGAGCGCCCGCCGGCTGCTGCAGGTGACGTGGGATGAGGGAGCCGGCTCCCAACAGAGCAGCGCGGCCTTTGCACGGCGGGCCCAGCAACTGTCGGCGCAGAAGGGGTTCAAGACCATTCGCGAGGACGGCGACGCCGAGGCATCGCTGAAGACCGCGGCCAGGACGGTGACCGCCGCCTACTCGTACCCGTTCATTGCGCACGCGCCGCTCGAACCGCAGAATTGTGTGGCCGACTGCCGCGGCGGGAAGGCGGAGATCTGGTCGAACACGCAGATTCCGGCGGGAGGCCGGCTCCTCGTGTCGCAGACGCTCGGCATCCCCGAGAGCGCGATCACCATTCACATGCAGCGCGCCGGCGGTGGGTTCGGGCGCCGCCTGACCAACGACTACATGGTCGAAGCCGCGTGGATTTCAAAGACCGTTGGTGCGCCCGTCAAGCTGCTGTGGACGCGTGAAGACGACATGCAGCACGACTTCTATCGCTCGGGCGGGTTCCAGTTCCTGAAGGCCGGCCTCGATGCGTCAGGGCGCATCGTCGCGTGGCACAACCACTATGTCGGCTATGGCAAGGACGACCAGTTCGTGTCGGCGGGTGACATCAGTCCCGACGAGTTCCCGGCGCGGCTGATTCCAAACCTGACCCTCGAGTTCAGCCTGATGCCGCTGTGGATGAAGACCGGCGCCTTGCGCGCGCCCGGCTCGAACGTCTACGCCTTCGTGTTCCAGTCGTTCCTCGACGAGCTGGCGCACGCCGCGGGCCAGGATCCGGTCGCGTTCCGGCTGCAGCTGCTCGAGCAGCCGCAGCTGGCGGCGGTGGACAAGGGGCCGTTTTCCAGTCCGTTCGATCCGGCGCGGATGAAGGCCGTGCTGCAACTGGTGGCGGAGCGGTCCGGCTGGCGAAAGACGGCGCTGCCCAAGGGCCGCGCGCTTGGCGTCGCCTGCCACTTCAGCCACATGGGATATTTCGCCGAGGTCGCCGACGTCGGCGTCAGTGGCGACAATCGCGTCAAGGTGCACAAGGTGTGGGTAGTGGCCGACGTCGGCAGCCAGATCATCAACCCGGCTGCCGCCGAGAACATGGTGCAGGGGGCGGTGATCGACGGCCTCAGCGAATTGATGGCGCAGGAGATCACCCTCGAGCGAGGGGCCGTGGTTCAGAGCAATTACCACCAGCACCCGATGCTGCGCATGTCGCAGGCGCCGGTCATCGACGTGCACTTCCTCAAGACCGGCAATCCGCCGACCGGGCTGGGCGAGCCGGCGTTGCCGCCGGTCTTGCCGGCGGTGGCGAATGCGATCTTCACGGCGACGGGCAAGCGAGTACGCGACCTGCCGCTGGCCAAGAGCGGCTACCGCTGGGCGTGAGGATGAATTGAGATAACGGGACGGCACCGAAGTGCCGTCCCGGCGGAACTACTTCTTGAGCGTGGCCGTCACGGTGACCGTCGGCACGGCCGCCATGGCGCGCTTGATGATGCAGCCGGTGTTGGTCTTCTCGACGTGCTGCTGGAAGGTGGCGTCATCGACGTTCGGCACCACTGCGGTGACCGTGAGCTCGACGAGGTTGACCAGGAAGCCCGTGTCGTCCTTGCCCAGGTGGACGTCCGCGCTGCTGTGCACGCTGGTGGCGGTGAAGCCCGCCGTGGCGAGCGAGTTGGCGAGGGCCATCGAATAGCAGCCGGCCAGCGCTGCGCCGATCAGTTCCTCGGGGTTGGCGCCGCTCCCGTTTTCAAATCGCGTGGCGAACGAGTAGTTGCCTTCGTACGCGCCGCTGCCGAGCTTGACGCGGCCGCTGCCGCCCTTGAGGTCGCCCTTCCATTCCGCTTCTGCCTGACGTGCCATGAGTCCTCCTCGAAAGTGTTGCGAGAAAGATAAGGGTACGCCGTCTTAGGGTTTCTTGTCGACGTCCTTGATGAAGAAGACGACTTCGCCCGGCTTGATGAAGCCGAGCTGGCGGCGGGCCTGGTCTTCGATCGCCGCGGGTTCCTCGCGCAGTCGCCGCGCCTGTTCCCGCAGATCCGCATTCTCCGTGCGCGCGCGTTCGAGCGAACGTTCGAGGGCGGCGTACTCGCGGCGCGCCTGCAGCAGAGCCAGCAAGCCCTTTTCGCCGGCCACCGCGTCAACGACGATGACGAAGGTGAAGAAGAGCAGGCCGTGACGGAATAGCCGCCGGCCGCGATGCGCAAGGGGCGCCTTGGGGGCCAGGGGGGCTGGCGACGGCGACGGTGCGGTCGATTCGGGCTCGGTCATCGGCTTGTCGGACTGTTGCTAACAATCGGTTCCGGCGGCCCGTCGCGCAGGTAATCCTCGAGCGCGCGAATCAGCACCGTGCGAAGGTCGGCCCGTTCATCCATGGCCCGAATCTTCGCGGCCCGCCAAAGCTCCCCCGGGAGTTCGACGGTCGTTTTCACCGTGTCGCTGTCAGTCCGTCGTGCCGCCACTACGGGGGGCAGTGTATCTATCCTTACGGCACAACGGCAAGACGTAAAAGCGGTGCGACTGCTGCACACTTTTACAGCAATACAGCGAACCATGCAAGCAGAAATATGCTTTTACGGTTTTACGGGTCTAGGGATTAGAATCTGGCCCATGGCGGAGCCTGAATACAGCCTGGTGCTGACGACCTTTCCGATGGAGGGCGGGTTGGAGGCGTTTGCGCGGACGCTGGTGGACGAGCGGCTGGCGGCGTGCGTGAGCGTGCTGCCGCCGATGCAGTCGTTTTACCGGTGGAAGGGGGCAGTCGAAACCGTTAGCGAGCGGCAAGTGATCGTCAAGACCAAGGCCGCCCAGGTGGCGGCCCTTGAACAGCGTGTGCAGGCGTTGCACCCTTACGACGTGCCGGAATTTCTCGTCCTCGACATTGAGGCGGGCAGCCCCGCCTATCTCGCCTGGCTCAACGAAAGCACCGGCCAGGAAAGTCCTGGCTAGATCGTCGCGAGCGCCTGCGCCAGGTCCGCCTGCAGGTCCTCGACATCCTCGATGCCGACGGAAATGCGGATCAGGCCGTCGGTGATGCCCAGCATCGCGCGCCGCTCGGGCGGCACCGACGCATGGGTCATGATCGCCGGGTGCGAAATCAGCGTCTCGACGCCGCCCAGGCTTTCGGCCAGCGCCATCAGCTTCAGGTTGTTCAAGACACTCTTGGCGGCGTCCAGTGAACCCACGTCAAATGAAATCAGGCCGCCAAACCCGCGCATTTGCCGCTTGGCGAGCGCATGGTGCGGGTGCGACGTGAGACCGGGGTAGATGGTCCGCTGGACTTGCTTGTGGCCCGCCAGGAATTCGGCCATGACCTGCGCGTTGGAGTTGGTCCGCTCCATGCGCACGGTCAGCGTCTTGGTCCCGCGAAGGATCAGCCACGAGTCCATTGGCCCCAGGATTGCACCCGCTGCGTTCTGCACGAACTTGAACCAATCGACATCGTCCTGGTGCTTGAGAATGACCACGCCGCCGACGCTGTCGCTGTGGCCGTTCAGGAACTTCGTGGTGCTGTGCAGCGCCATGTCGGCGCCGAGCGTGAGGGGTTGCTGGATGTAGGGACTGGCGAACGTGTTGTCCACGACGACGCGGACGTTCCTGGCGTGCGCAATCTCGCTCACCGCGGCGATGTCGGTGATGTGCAGCATCGGGTTGGTCGGGGTCTCGATGAACAGGTACTTCGTATTGGGCTTGATGGCCGGTCCCACGAGTTCCGGCTTCGAGGTGTCGACGTAGGTAAAGTCGAGGCCGAACTTGCGGCGGACCCGTTCGAACAGCCGGAAGGTGCCGCCGTAGGTGTTATCGCTGACGAGCACGTGGTCTCCGGATTCGAGGCGGGTGAGCACCGCATCGATCGCCGCCATGCCCGAGGCAAACGCGAACGCCGCCGTGCCGGCCTCGATCGCGGCAATGTTCCGCTCGAGGGCCATGCGGGTCGGGTTCTGGGTGCGGCCGTACTCGAAGCCGGCGTGCGGCTGGCCGAGGCCGTCCTGCACGTAGGTGGACGTCTGGTAAATCGGCGTGATGATGGCGCCGGTGGCCGGGTCAGGTTCCTGACCGGCATGGATGCAGATGGTACTGAAGCGGGCGGAGTCGTTAAGTTTCATGGGATCTGTCGGTTAACGATACTCTGGTATGATTTTCGCGCGCAATTGCCGCGCGCCGCCCGGCGCCGTGGCGCCGAAGCGCCCCATGAATAATCCTGTCCGTCCTGCCGCCTTGCTGCCCGGCGATATGCCGTCGCGGTGGCACGTGTGGCGACGGTGGCTGCTCCGCACCTTCCCCGGTCGCGCGCTTCTGCTCGGCCTGGCGATCAAGCTCGTGACGTGGCCGCTCGGCTTCGCGATGCCGCTGCCGGCGGCGGTCGAGGCGATCGACATGGCCGGCAGCCTGGCGCTGCTGTTCGCCTGTGCGTACGGGCTGACACGGCTCGGGATGTGGGGCAAGCGGCGGCTGCTATGGCGGGTCCGCCGCAAGCTGATCCTGTCGTACGTGTTCGTCGGCGTCGTGCCGGCCCTGCTCGTGATCACGTTCTTCTTGCTGGCCGGCTTGATCCTGCTGTTCAACGTGAGTTCCTACCTGGTGCAGACGCGCGTGCGCTCGCTGACCGACCAGGCGCGGTTTCTCGCGCAGACCGCACAGCTCGAGGTGCAGCGCAGCGCGACCGCCGCCAACGTCGCCGAAGCCCTCGAGCGCCGGCAGTCGAGCACCGAGACCCGGTACCCCTATCTCTCGCTCGCGATCATTCCGGCCTCGGGGCTGAGCTGCCCGGCGGCAGGTGCGCGTGCCGCGCGCGTGCCGCGGGCGCTGCCGGCCCAGCTGCCCATTGCGGCCGGGGCCTGGTCGCACCTCGAGGTGCCGGCGGCGCTGCCCAAGTGGGTCACGTGCGACGGCTTCGCCGGGATCGTGGCGTTCGAGGTGCCGCCGGACGGCACCGGCGAAGAGGGCGGCACCCGCCTGGTCATGCGGGCGGTCGCGTTGCCGGAAGTGGCGAACCCGGCGTGGGCGGTCGTCCTCGACATGCCGCTGTCGACGGCCATCGAACAGCGGCTCACCGAGGAAACCGGCATCCGCATGGGGGCGGTCACGGCGTTACTCGGCGAAGCGCGGCGGCTGCCGCTCGGCCGCGCATTCGAGCGGCGCCCGCCGGATCCCGAGAACACCCCGTTCTTCTCGCTGGCGACGCAGCGGTGGGTGGCGTTTCTCGATGTTTCCGACTGGACCACCGGCGAGCCCGAGAGCGCATCGGTCGCGATCCTGATCAACGTCTGGGAGATCTACAACCGCCTCTCGATCGTGTCGCAGGCGGGCGTCGGCAGCATGAGCTTCGGGCAGCTGCTGTTGCTGGTCCTGGCGGTGATCGGCACGCTGTTCCTGATCATCCAGTTCGTGGCGCTGGTGATCGGCTTCGTTCTGGCGCGGCAGATCACGGGCGCGGTCCACGACTTGTTTACCGGCACACAGCACGTGCGCGCCGGCGACTTCGGCCACCAGATTCCCGTGCGCGCGCGCGATCAACTCGGCGAGCTCGCCGAATCGTTCAACCTGATGACCGGCGAAGTGACGACGCTGCTCGGCGAGATGGCCGACAAGGGCCGCATGGAGCAGGAGATGTTCGCGGCGCGCGCCATCCAGCAGAAGCTGCTGCCGAGCGGGCCGCTGCGCGTGGCCGGGCTGGCGATCTCGGCGTTTTGTGAACCGGCGCGCGAAGTGGCCGGGGACTACTACGACTTCCTGCCGATCACCGACACCATGACCGGCGTGCTGATTGCCGACGTGGCGGGCAAGGGCCTGGCGGCCGGCCTGTACATGGCCCAGCTCAAGGTGATCGTGCAATCGCTCGCGCGGCTGCATCACGAGCCGAAAGAATTCCTGTCGGCGGTGAACCGGGTGGTCTCGGCCAACCTCGACGCCGCCAGCTTCATCACCATGACCTACGGCGTGATCGACGTCGAGCGGCGCGAGATGACGTTCGCGCGCGCCGGTCATTGCCCGCTGATTCACGTGCCGGCGGATCAGCCGCCGGGCCGCCGCAAGGCGCGGTTGCTCGTCCCCGATGGCCTGGTCGTCGGCCTGCAGATCGACGATGGCACCATGTTCGACGGGCTGCTGCAGGAACAGACCATCAGCCTGGCGCCCGGGGACCTCGTGGTGTGGTTCACCGACGGCATCTCGGAAACCATGAACGAGGCCTTCGACTGCTTCGGAGAGGAACGCCTGGCCCAGGTGGTGGAGCAATACGCGCACCTGCCGTTCGACCAGTTGCGGTCGTATATCCTGGCCGAGCTGCGCGCCTTCGCGAGCGGCGCCGACCAGCACGACGACATGACCATGATCCTGATGAAGATGGACCTGCCGGCGCCGGCGATCGGTTCAGGGACGGTGGCGTGATCGACCACGGCCTGACCGTCATTTTCCGGACGCAATCCGACATCGAAGCCAACGTCATCGAGGGC
This sequence comes from Acidobacteriota bacterium, assembly GCA_041178345.1. GTDB lineage: Bacteria > Acidobacteriota > Vicinamibacteria > Vicinamibacterales > UBA2999 > 12-FULL-67-14b. Next base: position 56,717 of record JBEGVQ010000167.1, read on the forward strand.
TTGCTCGACAGCCATGGCATTGAATCGCTGCGAACCGCCGGTCCGATACCGGGCCTGTTCCCGTTTTCGCTGAACCCGCTCGGCGAAACCCAGATCTCGGTGCGCACCGACGAAGCGGCCGAGGCGGTGCGGGTCATCGACAGCTACCGGGCGCAGGCGGGCGCCGGCGTCGTGGTCCCGCTGTCGCAGGCATTCTCCGCGCTCGAAAGTCGCGTGGGCTACCGTTTCCGCGATCGTGGCCTGCTCGAGCACGCCTTGACGCACAAGTCGAAAGCCCACGAGGACCCGAGCGGCGGGGTGGTCGACAACGAGTCGCTGGAGTTCCTGGGCGACGCGGTGCTGGGGCTGGTCGTGTCGGACGCGCTGTTTCGCGCGTTCCCCACTTACTCGGAAGGGCAGAAGTCGAAGATCAAGGCCAACCTGGTCTCGACCGCGTCGCTGGCGGAAATGGCCGACCTGCTGGGCCTCGGCGAGCACATGATTCTTGGCCGGGGCGAGGAGAAGACCGGCGGCCGTCACAAGCAGGCGCTGCTGGCCGACACCTGCGAGGCGCTGATTGCGGCGATTTACCTCGACGGAGGACTCGAACCGGCGCGGCAGTTCCTGATGCGCGAGCTGGCGGGCCACATCGAAGACGCGCGGCAGCCCGAGTACTTCGGCCGCGATCACAAGTCGCGGTTGCAGGAGCGGCTGCAGGGCCTGGGCCGCCCGCTGCCGGCGTACCGCATTGCCAGCGAGCTCGGCCCCGATCATCGCAAGCTGTTCTACGTTGACGTGGTGGTGGGCGACGCGGTACTGGCGCAGGGGGCGGGACGGACGAAGAAGGAAGCCGAACAGGAAGGGGCCAGGCTGGCGCTCGCCGAGATTACGAAGACCGAATAGCGACGGTCCGGCTACAAAGCCGGACGCCACAAACAACCTCAAGCCGGACGCCACCGCCGAGACGGTCATGTGCCGCCGAGCGATCCGGAACGGCCCGCCTAGCTGGCGGGAGTCGGGAGCCGGGAACCGGGAGTCGACTAGTCGATCTCGATGATGCCCCAGTCCTTGCGATCGCCGGCGCCGGCCGCGGCCATGGCGTGCGCCGGTTCGGCCTGCGGCAGGCGCGCCATCGCGTACGCCTGCACTTCGCGCGCCACCTCATCCACCGACGGCGGCACCGGGCGGCAGTGCAGCCGGACCCACAGGCGCATCAGCGGATCCGAGAAGCTGTAGCGCTTCTGCCGCGACCCGATCAGATCCACGTCTTCGAGCCACGACAGGTAGTCCTTGGTCGAGCCCGGCGTGCGATGCAGCCGGTGGGCGACTTCGGTGAGCGTGAGTGGCTCTTCCTCGGCGAGGATCTCGAGAATCGCCTTCAGTGCGCCGTAGCCGCGGGCCTTGTGCAGGCGCAGCTCGTAGCGGTGGCCGCACCAGCCGGCCAGCGCGCCCTCGCCGGTGAGCAGCGCCGTCAGCGCGCTGATCGGGTCGCCGCCGCGGCCGCTCATCGAGGACGCGGCGTCGCCGAGCGCGCGCACGTACGCGGCGCGGCCGTCGGCCAGCGCCTGGATGGTGCGCCCCAGGTAATCGCGATCGTCGGCCGAGGTATCGCCCATCGGTGGCAGCATCGCCGTGACTTCGGCCGCGCCGAGCGGCGGCAGGTGGATCACTTCAAAGCGTGGGTGCCCGTCGCGCAGCAGGCGGTGCGCACGCGCGACATAGCGGCTGGTCAGCACGAAGCGGTTCGAGCTGTCCGCCATCGCGTGCAGCATCTCGCGCAGCACGTGGCGCAGGCCCGGGAAGCTCTCGAACGTGCGCAACTCGAGCACTTCGTCGAACAGGAAAGTGGCGGGCGCGCCATTGCGGGCGCGGGTGCGGCCAATCAAGCTCAGGGTGCGGTCGAAGGCATCGCGCGCCGACGCGACGGCGTCCTGGGGCGCCGCGGCGGCGGCGCCGTTGAGCGAAAACGGCGAGGCCGCCGCGACCGCCTGGTGGAAGCGCTCGGGCGTGCTGGCGGCCCGTTCGACGTCCACGTACTGGCACTGGTCGCGGCCCATGCGATCGCCAAGCGCGTGCAACAGCGTGGTGCGGCCCGAGCCGCACCCGCCGATGACCACCGGAATGCGTGGCGGCGTCGCGTCGAGCGCGGCGAGAACGCGGCGTTCAAGGCCGGCGTGGGGAGCCATCATCGGCTCGTCTCCTGCATGGGAATGCGTACTCCGTGATCGCGTGCGGTCTGAATCGCTTCGGGATAACCCGCATCGGCGTGCCGCACCACACCCATGCCGGGATCGCAGGTCAGGACCCGCGCCAGGCGGTCGTCCGCCTCGCGCGTGCCGTCGGCCACGATCACCATGCCCGCATGAATGGAATAGCCAATGCCGACGCCGCCGCCGTGATGCACCGAGACCCAGGTTGCGCCCGCCGAAGCGTTCACGAGTGCATTCAAGATTGGCCAGTCGGCAATGGCGTCGCTGCCGTCGCGCATGCCCTCGGTTTCGCGATTGGGCGAGGCCACCGATCCGGTGTCGAGATGATCGCGGCCAATGACGATCGGCGCCGACACGGCGCCGGTGCGCACCAACTCGTTGAGCTTAAGGCCGAACCGGGCGCGGTCGCCCTGCCCGAGCCAGCAAATGCGCGCCGGCAGGCCCTGGAACGGCACGCGCTCGCCGGCCAGCCGGATCCACCGGCAGAGCGGCTCGTCATGCGGGAACAACTCCAGCACCGCGCGGTCGGTGACGCGAATGTCTTCGGGGTCGCCCGACAGGGCCACCCAGCGGAACGGGCCCTTGCCCTCGCAGAACAGCGGCCGGATGTACGCCGGCACGAACCCCGGGATCTCGAACGCGTCGGCGACGCCGGCCGTGACCGCGTGCGCGCGGATGTTGTTGCCGTAGTCGAAGACCACCGCGCCGCGTTGTTGCCAGGCGCGCATGGCGGTGACGTGCACACCCATGCTGGCGACCGAACGCCGCTGGTAGCCGGCTGGATCGGCGGCGCGCAGCCGCGCGGCCTCGGCCAGCGACAGGCGCGCGGGAATGTAGCCGACGAGTGGATCGTGCGCGGAGGTCTGGTCGGTGACGACGTCGGGCAGGAACCCCCGCGCGACGAGCGCCGGCAGCACCTCGGCGGCGTTGCCGAGCACGCCGATCGAGCGCGCCACGCCGCCGGCGGCGCACTGCTGCGCGCGGCGCACCGCGGCGTCGAGGTCAGTGGTGCTCTCGTCCAGGTACTGCGACGCCAGCCGCTTGTCGATGCGCGCCGGGTCGACCTCGACGACCAGCGCCACGCCGCCATTCATGGTGACCGCGAGCGGCTGGGCGCCGCCCATGCCGCCGAGGCCGGCGGTCACGACAATCTTGCCGCTGAGCGTTCCGCCGAAATGCCGGCGCGCGATCGCGGCGAGCGTTTCGTAGGTGCCCTGGAGAATGCCCTGCGTGCCGATGTAGATCCAGCTGCCGGCCGTCATCTGCCCGTACATCGTGAGGCCGCGGTCTTCGAGGTCGCGAAACGTCTCCCAGGTCGCCCATTTCGGCACCAGGTTCGCGTTGGCAATCAACACCCGCGGCGCGCCCGCGTGCGTTTTGAAGATGCCGACGGGTTTTCCTGATTGAACGAGGAGTGTCTCGTCGTGGGACAGCGAACGCAGCGAGCGAACGATGGCGTCAAACGCCTCCCAGCTGCGCGCCGCCTTGCCGGTGCCGCCGTAGACGATTAAATCTTCGGGCCGCTCGGCGACTTCGGGATCGAGATTGTTCATTAACATCCGCAGCGCGGCTTCCTGTGGCCAGCCCAGGCACGAGAGCGACGTGCCGCGAGGAGCGCGGAGGGAACGAACGGTCATGGGCATCGGCGGCAACGTCGGCTCGGACGAGGGGGGGTGAGCGAGACCACATGAAACTAAGCACTGGTGCGTCGATTGTCAAACTGAAAGTGCAAACCAAAATCAGTTGACAACGATGCCGGTCGCGTGCTCCAGCCTTCCGTGACGGATCAAGTTCGTGATCGCATCGATGTCGGGTGCCGGCGGCCGGTCATCAACGAGCGTCGGCACCTGCTGTCGCACCGCTGCGTGCGCGCGCATTAACGGCTCTGAACTGCAGAGCGGCGCATGCAGGTCAATCGCCTGACACCCGCAGAGTATCTCAATCCCGATGACGTGCGTGACTAGCTGCAAGGCGCGTTCCGCTTTGAGCGCGGCATGCATGCTCATGCTCACATGATCTTCTTTGTTCGCCGAGGTGGGAATCGTGTCGACCGAGGCGGGATGCGCGAGTGTCTTGATTTCGGACGTCAGGGCGGCGGCCGTGACCTGTGCGATCATGAAACCGGATTGCAGGCCGCCATGCTGGGTCAGGAACGCCGGCAGGCCGCTCAGCGCGGGATTAACCAGTCGTTCCGACCGCCGCTCGCTGATGGTCGCAAACTGCGCCAGCGCCATGGCCAGCAAATCGGCGGCCAACGCCAGCGGCGCGCCGTGAAAATTTCCGCCCGAGACCATGTCACCTTCGGCCGCGAACACCATCGGGTTGTCGGTCGCCGAGTTCATCTCGGTGTGAACGATATGACGGACCCAGGTCAGCGCTTCCCGCGCCGCGCCATGCACCTGCGGCGTACACCGCATCGAGTAGGCATCCTGGACACGACCGCAATTGACGTGCGATGAGTTGATGCCGCTGCCCGCCATCAAGCGCAGCAAGTTGCCCGCGACTGCGCCCTGTCCCGCAAACGGGCGAGCGTCGTGAATGCGCGCCTCGAACGGGTGCATCGAGCCCTTGAGGCCATCGATGGACATGGCGGCCGCGAGATCGGCGGCGCGGGCCAGGCGCTCGGCGCCGGCCAGCGCCAGCGCCAGCACCGCGGTCGAGACCTGGGTGCCGTTGATCAGGGCCAACCCTTCTTTCGGGCCGAGCACCACCGGGGTCAGTCCGGCCGCCGCCAGGGCCGTCGCCCCCGCGACGCGCGCGCCCTCGTCCCAGGTCTCGCCTTCGCCGACCAGGACCAGCGCCAGGTGCGCCAGTGGCGCCAGATCGCCGCTGGCGCCGACCGACCCGCGCGACGGGACGTGCGGATGCACCCGGCGATTGAGCAGGGCCAGCAGCGCCTCGAGGGTTTCGATGCGAATACCCGAATAGCCCTTGGCGAGCACGTTGGCGCGCAGCGCCATCGAGGCGCGCACCGCCCGCACCGGCAGCGGCGCGTCCACGCCGGCGGCATGGCTGCGCAGCAGGTTCAGTTGCAGCGCGGCGAGGTCGGCCGGTGCGATGCGCGTTTCGGCGAAGTTGCCGAAGCCGGTGTTCACGCCGTAAACCGCTTCGGTCCCAGCGGCCTTGGCCGCCACCACCGCGCGCGAGGCCGCCACGCGCGCCCGCGCCTCTGGGGCGAGACCGACCGCTGCATAGTCGTCGGCAATCGCGAGCAGGTTGTCGAGGGAGAGCGTGGCGCCGTCCAGCAGGATCATCGAGTCATTAGGATACAGTAGAGAGGTATGAACATCGTGGTCCTGGGCGCGCAGTTCGGCGACGAAGGCAAGGGGAAGATCGTCGACCTCATGACGCCCAACTTTTCGCTGGTGGCGCGGTACCAGGGCGGGCACAACGCCGGCCATACCGTGTACGTGAATGGCAAGAAGTTCGTCCTCCACCTGATCCCGTCCGGCATCCTGCACCCCGGCGTGACGTGCGTAATCGGCAACGGCGTGGTGGTCGATCCCCAGGCGTTGTTCAAGGAAATCGAGGAACTGGCCCAGCTTGGCATCGCGGTCGGCGACCGCCTGCTGATCAGCGACAAGGCGCACCTGATCCTGCCGTATCACCGCGAGCTCGACGTCCTGAGCGAAGCACGTCGCGGCGAGCGCAAGATCGGCACCACCTCGCGCGGCATCGGCCCGGCGTACGAGGACAAGATCGGCCGCCGCGGCATCCGCGTGTGCGATCTCGTCGACACCCAGGCGCTGGCCGACGAAGTGCGCGAGAACGTCAGCGCGCGCAACCGCATGATCAAGGAGTCCACGCTCGACTGGAAGCCGGTCTACGACCAGTTGCTGGTGTATGGCGACCGCATGCGCCGCTGGACCGGCGATGTGTCGCTGGCCCTCGACGAGGCCCGCCGGGCGGGACAGCGCATCCTGATCGAAGGCGCGCAGGGCGCCATGCTCGACATCGATCACGGCACGTATCCGTACGTCACCTCGTCGAACGCCACGATCGGCGGCGCGTGTACCGGTCTTGGCATTCCCCCCAAGGCGATTCACGGCGTGCTGGGCGTGGCCAAGGCCTACCTGACGCGTGTCGGCGAGGGGCCGTTGCCGACCGAATTGGACGGGGCGATCGGCCACCGGCTTCGTGAAACCGGCCAGGAGTACGGCGCCTCCACCGGCCGTCCGCGCCGCTGCGGCTGGTTCGACGCCGTCGCCGTGCGCTACGCCGTGCGCGTCAACGGCATCGACAGCATCGCGCTGACCAAGCTCGACGTGCTCGACGACCTGGAAACGATCGACATCTGCACCGGCTACCAGATCGGCGATCGCACGGTCACCGAGTTCCCGTCGGACTTGAACACCGCCGGCACCCTCACGCCGATCTACGAATCGTGGCCGGGCTGGACCACGCCCACCAAGGGCGCGCGCGACTACGCGCGGTTGCCCGCGGAGGCGCAGCGGTACATCAAGCGGCTGGAAGAGGTGAGCGGCGTGCCGGTCGGGCTGATCTCGACTGGATCCGACCGCCTGGACACCATCATTCGCGATGACAGCGTCGTCGCGCAGTGGCTGCCGAAGCGGCCGGCGAGCTAAACCTTCTTGTTCTTTTCGGCGAAGGTCTCAATCGCCGAGGCCTCGCCGGTCATGCCCCAATCGAGGCCGGCGCGATAGCGCGCCGGCATCCCCTTCGGCATCTCGAAGGCGGCCCAGACCACGGCGCCGCTGCACCGCACGGCGGCCTTGCCGTCGCCCATGATGACCCGCACGCGCTGGTTGGGCTTGAGCACCGTGGGGGAGACGACCATGGCGCCGACCATGGAGAGGTCGATCAGCGCGGCCGGGTTGCCATCAACCGACACCTCGACGCCGTCGCGAATGCGGATGCGCGCGGCGCGGCGGGTGCCGCGCTGGTCGAGCGCGGGCGCCGGCTCGTCCACCGCCACGGCGGCGCCACCGGCCTGGCCGCGCTTGACTGCGACCCGGCTCATGTCGTGGTCGCGCGCGAGCACGCGGACCTCGCACGCCGTCAGCGTCGGGTCGTCCTTGATGCGGTTGATGAGGGCGGTGCCTCGCGAAGTGGCCGAGAACTCGTCCTGCATCGCCACCACCGCCGGCTGGGTGCGAATGATGTGATCGAGGGCCTCGAGAGCTTCGCTATCGGTGAAGGCCTGAACCTCGGTGCCGGGGCCCAGGCGATCCTGCAGGCCGGGCAACGCGCCCTCAGGTCCGATCAAGACAATACGCGACGACACAGGCCGCGGAGTGTACCACGGCTCAGTGGGACGCGCCGAGCAGGCCGGGTGGTCGGACCAGCGGCACTGCTGACTGTCACACTGGATACGCTGGCCCAACTGGACGAGTCCGAGCAGAGAACCGGTGAACAGGGTTCAGGACTCGTGCTGCGCCGCGTACCATTCGAGCAGGGAACGCTGGGAATTGAAGGGCGTCACGCCCGCGGGCGGCGTGGCCCTGGCGTACGCGCCGTCGGTCTGCAGCGTCCAGGCCCGGTCGGTATCGTTCAACAGCGCGGCGAGCACGCGGTCGCGAACCATTTGCTTGAGCCCTGGATCGGTGATCGGGCAGAGCACCTCGACGCGGCGATCCAGGTTGCGCTCCATCAGGTCGGCGCTGCCCAGGTACACCTCGGGCGCCCCGCCGTTGTCGAAGTAGTAAAGGCGTGAGTGCTCGAGGAACTGGCCGACGATGGAGCGGACGGTGATGTGGTCACTGATGCCGGGAATGCCCGGCCGCAGGCAGCACACCCCGCGCACGATCATGTCGATCGAGACGCCGGCCTGCGACGCCCGGTAGAGCGTCTTGATCATGCCCTGGTCGGCGACCGCGTTGTTCTTGATGATGATGCCGGCCGACCGGCCGGCCTTGGCGTGTTCGATTTCGCGCTCGACCAGCGCGCGGAAGCCCTGGCGCAGCCCGACCGGCGCCACCAGCAGCGCGTTATATGACCGCTTGTTGGAGTAGCCGGTCAGCGAATTGAACACCTCGCTCACGTCGTCGAGAATGCTTTCGTCGGCGGTGAACAGGCCGAAGTCGGTGTAGACCTGCGAGGTGACGCGGTTGTAATTGCCGGTGGCGACGTGGACGTAGCGGCGAATGCCGTCGGCCTCCTGGCGCACGATCAGGGCCAGCTTGCAGTGCACCTTGAGGTTCATCAGGCCGTAGACCACGTGGATGCCGGCCGACTCGAGGCGGTTGGCCCAGGCAATGTTGTTGCGTTCGTCGAACCGCGCCTTCAGCTCGACCAGCACCGCCACCTGCTTGCCCTGGTCGGCCGCTTCGATCAGCAAGTCGACCAGCGGCGAGTTGGCGCCAATGCGATAGAGCGTGATCTTGATGGCGATCACGTGCGGGTCCTGGACCGCCGCGCGCAGGAACGTCTCCACCGAGGTGAACGAATCGAACGGATGGTGGAGCAGGAAGTCCTGGTCGGCGATTTGCTCGAACACTTTTTCGGTTTCGTCGGGGGCCCATAGCGTGCGCGGCACGAGCGCCGGGTATTTCAACGCCGGCCGGTGCAGCTTGGTGAGCGCGTGCCAATCGCCAAACCCCAGGCGGTCGGTGGCGCGGGCGACGACGTCCTCGCCGATCTCGAAGTTCTCGATCAGGATGCTGAGGACGCGCTTCGGCATGTCGGCCTCGACATGCAGCAGCGACAACGCCCCGTGCCGCAATTGCTTGAGGCCACGGTCGACGGTTTCGAGCAGGTCGTCGGCCTCGTCCTCCTGGATCACCATGTCGGTGTCGCGAATAATCCGGAAGAGGTGCGTCCCTTCGACCTGCGTGCCGGGGAACAGCGTCTGGATGTTGCGCCGGATGACGTCCTCGAGGAACACGTGGGACATGCCGCCCTGCGGCGACAGGTGCTCGGGCAAGGCCACGAACCGCGGCAGCATGCCCGGGACCTTCACGCGCGCGAACTTGGTACGGCCGGCGTGGCGCACGCGCACCGCGAGGTTCATGCTCAGGTTGGAGATGTACGGGAACGGATGGCCCGGGTCGAACGCCAGCGGCGTCAGCACCGGGAAGATGTGATCCTTGAAGTACTGCGCCAGCCAGGCGTCGATCGCCGGCGTGTAGTCCTTGGGATCGAGGAAATGAATGCCCTCCGCCGCCAGCAGCGGGCGAATCGATTGCGACCAGCAGGCGATCTGCGCGTCGATCTGGGCCAGCGCGCGGCCGCGAATGGTCGCCAGCTCGACGTCGGTGGTCATGCCGTCGATGGATACTTCCTCGATGCCGGCGCGGAACTTCTTCAGGATCGTGGCGACCCGCACCATGAAGAACTCGTCAAGGTTGGTCCCCGAAATGGCCAGGAACTTGACCCGCTCGAGCAGCGGGTGAGTGGTGTCTTGCGCCTGGGCCAGCACCCGCTCGTTGAAGGCCAGCCAGCTCAGCTCTCGGTTGATATAGAGCGCGGGCGACGTCAGGTCGTTCGGGTCGAGCTTCGTCCAATCGCATTGGGGCGCGACCGCCACCGACGACACGCTCTCGGCGGCACGGCGCTTCCGCGGGCGTCTGGTTACGGCAGTGGGGGTGGCCATGCGTCAATTCTACTGGTGGTATTCGGGCGGGTGATACGCGTGTAACAACGGTGTCTCAGGGCACGATCTTCAGGACGCGCCCACGCGAGTAACTCACTATATACATCTCGCCGGACGCGTCCACGCCGAACGAGCTGATCAAGCCAAGTTCCGCGGTCCCGCCGAGCAGGTCGGTCAACACCAGCAGATCCACGGCGGTAGCTTCCTGGTGTTCGTCGAGGGCGAGGCCGATCGAGTAGACGCGGCCCGCCACGTAGTCGGCGAAGAAGTATCGCCCGTTGAACATGGGGGCCAGTGCGGTGCCGCGATAGACCACCCCGCCGGTGATCGATTGCCCATCGCTGCGCGGGTACTCGTGAATCGGGTCGGTGAGCGGCTGGTAGGCGGCCGGCTGCCGCGCATCGAACGGGTTGCGACCCTCTCGCACGCGCCACCCATAGTTGCGCCCGCCCGCACCGCGAGGCTCCCAGTTCACTTCTTCGCGCGCGCTTTGCCCGACGTCGGCAATCACCAGCGCGCCGGTGCCGCCGCGCGTCCAGTCGTCGAAGCTGTAGCGCCACGGGTTGCGCAGCCCGAAGGCCCAGATCTCCGCGAGCGCGGCAAGCGGGTCGCGGTCAACGAAGGGGTTGTCCCCGGGCACGCGGTAGCCGCGGGCGTCGCCATCGTCCACGCCGACATCGATCCGCAGCATCTTGCCGAGCAGCGAGTTCGGGTTCTGCGCGTGATTCTGCGGATCGCCGGCGCTGCCCCCGTCGCCCAGGCCGATGTACAGGAAGCCGTCGGGGCCGAAGGCCAGGTGTCCGCCGTTGTGATTCGAGAAAGGCTGCTCGATGAAGGCGCGCCCATCGGGCCAGACCAGGTCAAACCGGGAGCCAGGATCGGCCCGGCCCGTCGCGTCGCGCGTGTAGCGCGCGACGACGGTATGACCGTTGGGATCGGTGAAGTTGGCGAAGAACCGGCGCGAGGTCGCGGCGTCGGGCGGAAACGCCATGCCGAGCAGGCCGCGCTCGCCGCCCGTTGACACGTGCCCGCGAAGGTCCAGAAAGGGGGCGGGCGCAATCACGCCATTGGTGATGCGGCGAATCGTGCCGCGCTGCTCGACGACGAAGAGGGTGGCGGGATCGGTAGGGTCGGCGACAACGGCCACCGGATTGGTGAGTCCAGTCGCGACGACCGAGGTGCGCAGTTGCGCCGCCGCTTCAAGCGCGGCAGCGACGCTGAAGAAGCCGGCCAGCGCGACAAGGAGCACGGTCCGCATCCCACGAGCTTAGCCTAACGGTGCTTGCCCTGAGCGAGCGCGCCGCCCATCGGTGCCGCGCGTGAGTGAGTCGAAGCGTAGAAGTGCGCAGTTCTAGCTAAACCAGAGCAGAATCGCGAACAGGATCACCGTCACGGTCACCACTTGCTGCAGCCATTTGTGGCCCTTCAGCACGGCCATGCGCACGCCGATTGCGGCGCCGCCCCAGTTGCCAACCGCCAGTGCCAGCCCGCGTGGCCAGTCCACTTGTCCGGCGCCGGCGAACACCACCAGCGACAACACCGTCAGCAGCAGTACGCTCAACAGCTTGACCGCGTTGCCGCGGACCAGGTCCATGCCCGCCGCCGACGTGATGGCCAGGACCAGAAAACCGACGCCGGCCTGGATGAACCCGCCGTAGAGGCCGACGGCGAAGAAGCCGAGGACGACGAACCAGTGCGTGGGGGGCTTGAGATCGGCCGCGGCCACGGGTTTGCGTCCCTGGCTGGCCAGCGACCAGATCGTGACGGCCACCATCGCGATCGACAGGATGCGGCGAAAGGCGAAGTCGGGCACGGCCAAGGCCGCCCATACGCCCAGCGCGGCTCCGGCCAGGGCCGGGATGCTGGCCTTGAGCGCCCAGGGCCAATCGACCGCCCCGTGACGGTGGAAGCCAATGACGCCGCCCAGGTTCTGCGAGAGCACGCCGACGCGATTGGTGCCGTTGGCCAGCGAGGCCGGCAACCCAAAGAACAGCAACAGGGGCAGGGTCAGGAACGAACCGCCGCCCGCGATGACGTTGAGGGCGCCGGCGACGACGCCGGCCACGGCCAGCGCCACGAGTTCAAGCGAGTAAGGCACGCGCAGATCGTATAGCATCCCCGATCACTCCATGAGCCCCCTCCGTCGCGCGATCGGCTTGCCCGCGGCCACGGCCCTGGTCGTGGGCACGATCATCGGGTCGGCGATCTTCGTCCAGGCGTCCGAGATCACCGCGCTCGTGCCGTCGCCGCCGGCCGTGGTGCTGGCGTGGGCCGTGGCCGGCGCGCTCACGTTGATCGGCGCGCTGGTGTGCGCCGAGCTGGCGTCGGCCTATCCGCGCACCGGCGGGGTGTACGTCTTCCTGAAGGAGATCTACTCGCCCGTGCTCGGCTTTCTGTGGGGCTGGGCGATGTTCTGGACCATGCACAGCGGCATTCTGGCCGCGATTGCGACGGTGTTTGCCCGTTACACGGGCTACTTTGTGCCGCTGGACGATGCCGCCACCCGCGGCGTGGCGATTGGCGCCATTCTCGTCCTGTCGGCCGTCAACTACCTGGGCGTGCGGTTCGGCAGCGGCCTGCAGTCGGCATTCACGGTGGTGAAAGTGGCGGCTGTGATGGCGATCATCGCCATTGGGTGGGCGCTCAGCGGGCCGCCGGCGGCCGAGGCGGCCGTGGCCCCGGCGGCGGCCGTGACCGCCGGCAACTTCATGCTGGCGGTCGGCGCCGGTTTGTTCGCCTTTGGTGGCTGGCACATGGTCACCTACACCGCCGAAGAAACCGTCAACCCGACGCGCACCATCCCGCGCTCGCTGCTGATTGGCGTGGTGGTGGTGACGCTCTGTTACATCGGCCTCAACGCCATCTACCTGCGCGTGCTGTCGGTGGACAAGGTGATCGCTTCGTCTCGCGTGGCGGCCGACACCTTTGACGTGCTGATGGGGTCGGGCGGCGGGAGCGTGATCTCGGCGCTGGTCATGTTCAGCGCGTTTGGGGCGCTGAACGGGATCGTCATGGTCGGGCCGCGCGTGTATTACCAGATGTCGCAGGATGGCTTGTGGTTCAAGTGGGCCGGTCACCTGCATCCGCAGTTCCAGACGCCGGGCCGAGCCATCGTGCTGCAGGCGGTGTGGTCGTCGGCGCTGGTGCTCACCGGCACCTATCGCGCGTTGTTCACCCGCGTGATCTACACCGAGTGGATCTTCTTCGCGCTGCTGGCGCTCGGCGTGGTGCTGCTGCGGCGACGGCCGGGCTACCAGCCGGCGTGGCGCATGCCGCTCGTCCCGCTGGCGCCGGTCCTGTTCGTGCTGGCCTCGGCGGCGATCGTGTTCAACCAGGTGCGCGCCGATCTCACCAGCAGTGCCATCGGGTTGGCGATTGTCGCCTCTGGCATCCCCGCGTATTATCTGTGGACTCGCCGGGCAAGCCCGTGAACCCGTGAACCCGTGAACCTTTGAACCCGTCATGAAAATCGACTTCCACAACCACTACTACCCGCCGGAGTATCTGGCCGCGGTCAAGAAGGGCCCCACGAAAGTCCGCATGGACTTCGACGCCGACGGCAACCCGCGCCTGCATTATCCGGGCGACTACAACATCCTGGTGCCGGGGCATCGTGACCTCGACTACCGCGAGGGCGTGCTGAAGAAACACGGCGTCGACAAGCAGGTGATCACGTTCACCACGCCGGGCACGCACTTCGAGGAGCCGGCGACCGCGGTCCAGATGGCCAGGCACGTGAACGATGCCTTTGCCGCCGCCGTCAAGCAGCGCCAGCACTTCCTGTCGCTTGCCACGTTGCCCTTGAACGACCCGGCGGCGTCGGTCATCGAGCTCGAGCGCGCCATGGCCACCCTTGGCCTGCCGGGCGCGATGGTCTTCAGCAACGTGAACGGCGTGGCGCTGGCCGACAAGGTCTACGAACCGCTCTGGCAGAAGGCCAACGACCTGAACGCGGTGATCTACATTCATCCGGCGCATCCGCTGGGGGTGGAGGCGATGGAGCAGTACTGGCTGATGCCGCTCGTGGGGTTCCTGATGGACACCACGCTGGCCGCCGCGCACCTGGTGTTCGCCGGCGTGCCGGAGCGGTACCCGAAGATCAAGTGGGTGCTGTGCCACATGGGCGGGGCGGTGCCGTACCTGGCGGAGCGGTTCGATCGCGGCTACGAGGCGTTCGCCGAATGCCGCGCCCACATCAGCCGCGCGCCGAGCACGTACTTGAAGCAGTTCTATTACGACACGGTCAATTTCGATCTCAATAACATCGAACTGGCCATCAAGTTCGCGGGGGCCGATCACATCCTGGCCGGTAGCGACTACCCGCACCAGATTGGCAGCATTCCGAAGATGTTGGACGCGATCAGCCGCTTGCCGATTTCGCCGGCCGAGCGCGAAGGCATCTACGGGCGCAACGCCACAAACCTACTGGGGGTCTGACCCCGAGCAAGAAGTTCCGAGGGGTCTGACCCCCTCGCAGGAGAACCGCATGAAGCTCAAAGTGATGGCAGGGATGACAGTAATCGGCGCGGTCTTTGCCGCCGGCGTCGTGGTGGGGCAGCAGGCGAACACGAGCCGCCGCGAACCGCAGTTCGAGAACAGCGAGCTCAAGGTGTGGAAGTCGATCATCATGCCGAACCAGCCGCTCGCGCTGCATCGCCACGATCACGGCCGGGCCGCGGTCGTGCTCAAGGGCGGCGATCTCGACGTCGTCGACGCCAAGGGCGCGACGCAGCAGACCTACAAGTGGGAGACCGGCAAGGCGTATTGGCTCGACGCCGATCCGGCCGGCACCCAGCACGGCGACATGAACCGCGGCCAGGAGCCGATCGAGGTGGTGATCGTCGAACTGAAGAACGACACGCCCAAAATGTAGCGTCCGGCGCTCGCGGTATACTTCGGCCATGCGAGCGCTGATTGTGGTCGAGCCGAAGAGGCCGTGAGCGTGTCGGAATTTCGGGTCGAGAAACGGCGCGAGGCGGCGGAGCTCACCCTGTCAACCGGGACGACGGTGAGCGGCCATTTTTTCCTGTCGGGATCGAGCCAGGGGCATGCCGGCCCCGAGCGGGTCGGCGACCTGCTCAACCTGGCCGCGGGCTTCTTCCCGTTCGAGGCGCCCAACGGGGAAACCTCGTTGATCAACCGCGCGCACGTCATCAAGGTGGTGCTGCCCGAGCACGTGATCGAGGCGCAGCTTGAAGATGGCTACGACGTCGCGACGCGGCGGCACGTCACGATCCTGCTGTCGAGCGGCGAGACGGTGACCGGCCAGGTGGCGGTGTACCGGCCGCCCGGCCGCGACCGGTTGAGCGACTACGCGCACATCGACGATCGCTTTCGCTATGTCGAGCAGTCCGATCGCACGCTGTTGATTAATGCCTTGCACATCGTGTCGTTGCTCGAGGTGACCGAATAGTGGCCGCCGCCGTGGACGACTTGTTGAAGAGCATGACCGAGACCGGGGCGCGCGGCTTGCGCCTGGCCGTCGGCAGCCCGGCGCGCATGCTTGACGCCAACGGCACGGCGCAGGACGCGAGCACGGCCCCGCTCACCAGGCAGGAGATTCTCACGCTGCTCAGCCCGATCATCCCGGAACAGGCCCGGCGGCGGCTGCCGCAGGAATCGACCGTGGATTTCGATTACGTGTCGCCCGAGGCCGGGGCCTTCAAGGTGACCGTGCTGCGCAACGGCACCGAACTGGCGGTGAGCTTCGTGCCCGACAAGTCGGCGCCGGCCCCCGCCGTTGCGGCCGGAGGTGCGGCCTCGGCGCCGGTGGCTGCGCCGGTCGCGAAGCCGGTGATGCGTCCCGTGACCACCGCGGCGCCGGCCGGCGGCGGCAACGCGATCGATGCACTGTTCCGGTTGATGGTCGAGTCGAAGTCATCGGATCTGCACCTGTCGTCGGCCATGCCGCCGCTCATCCGCAAGGACGGCCACATGCAGCCGCTCGACGCCAGCCTCGGTGCGATGTCGCCCGAGGAGGTCATGGCGCTGCTGCACCCGATCATGCCGGTGCCCAATCGCGAGGAGTTCGAGACCCGCCACGACACCGACTTTGCCTACGAGATCACGGGCCTGGCCCGGTTCCGAGCCAACATGTTCCTCGATCGCAAGGGGCCGGGCGCGGTGTTTCGCGTGATTCCGGCGCAGATCCTGACGGCCGAGCAACTCGGGCTGTCGCCGCACATCCTGCAGCTGTGCCGGCTGACCAAGGGCCTGGTGCTCGTGACCGGTCCGACCGGTTCGGGCAAGTCGACCACGCTCTGCGCGATGATCGACTACATCAACAAGACGCGGACCGATCACATCATCACCATCGAGGATCCGATCGAGTTCGTGCACGAGAACCAGCGCTGCCTGATCAACCAGCGCGAGGTCGGCACGCACACCGGCGGCTTCAAGAACGCGCTGCGCGCCGCGATGCGCGAGGACCCCGACATCATCCTGGTGGGCGAGTTGCGCGACCTCGAGACGGTGGCCATTGCCATCGAGACGGCCGAGACCGGCCACCTGGTGTTCGGCACGCTGCACACGACGACCGCGGCCTCGACCGTCGATCGCGTGATCGATCAGTTTCCGCAGGAGCAGCAGGCGCAGATCCGCATCATGCTGTCGGAGTCGCTGAAGGGCGTGATTGCCCAGAACCTGTGCCGCAAGATCGGCGGCGGCCGGGTCGCGGCGCTCGAGGTGCTGCTGATCAACAGCGCCATCAGCAACCTGATTCGCGAAGCCAAGACGTTCCAGATTCCGTCGATGATGCAGGTCGGCCGCGCCCAGGGCATGGTGGCCTTGAACGACGCGCTGATGGACCTGGTGACGAAGAAGCTGGTCGAGCCGCAGGAGGCGTACCTCAAGGCCGTCGACAAGGCCGGGTTCGAGGGCCTGCTGAAGCGCGCCGGCCTCGACACCAGGTTCGTGCAGGGCGCAGCGACCTGAGCGCCACCGGGCTAGCGGCGGCCCCGCCGCGTCGTGACAGCATCGAAGTGACATGAGCGTGACGGACGGACGCCGCCTCAACGCCGAGGCGCTACAGCGGGAGGACGAGCGTCGCCGGCTGGCCATCAAGGCCAGCCAGCTCGGCATGGGACGTCGTCCGGGATCACGTCGACTGGTCGGAGCGGGTGTACGAGTTGCACGGCGTCAGGCCGGGGGAGTTCGGCGGCACGATCGCGGACTTTGCGCGCCTGGTGCATCCCGACAATGCCGCGGCGGTCGGCGCCGGGATCGAGCGCGCCCTGCAGGGCGGCCAGTCGTTCGAAGCCGAGTTCCGCGTGCCGTTCGCGGATGGGCGCACGCGGTGGCTGGCCACGCGCGCGGAAGTGATCCGCGATGCCGGCGGGCGGCCCATCCGCATGGTCGGGTCCACCAACGATGTGACCGAGCGGGTGGAACTGCTGGCCGCCGAGCGCCAGTCCCGCGCGGTCGCTGAGAACGCGCGGCGCCGGCTCGAGTTGCTGGCCAGGACCGGCGCGGTGCTGTCACGTTCGCTCGAACCCGACGCCACGCTGCAGGCCATGGCCTCGATGGTGGTGCCCGAGATTGCCGACTGGTGTCGCGTGGACCTGCTCGACGGCGCCGGCCAGTTGCGGCGGGCACTGACCTACCATTCCGACCCCGACAAGGCGCGCACGGCCGCGGCGCTGGCCGCGCGGCTGCACGTGCCCGCAAGCTCGGTGGGTTCCATGGCGTGGGTCGTCGCCAACGGGGTGCCGCACCTGGAGGACTTCGCGGCGCCGCGCGATCGCGATCGGGACTTGCTGGCCTTTGCCGATGCCATCGGCCTGCGTTCGTAGTTCGCCGTCCCGCTGATCGCGCGTGGCCGCACCCTCGGCGCCTTGGCGGCGCTGCAGGCGGAATCGGGCCGGCGCTTGTCCGGCGATGATTGTGCGTTGATCTCGGAGCTGGCCCACCGCGCCGCGCTGGCGCTCGACAACGCGCGCTTGTATGCCGAGGCCGAGGTGGCCCTGAAGGAGGCCGAGACGGCGAACCGCTCGAGGGACGAGTTTCTCGCCATGCTCGGTCACGAGCTGCGCAATCCGCTCGCGCCGATCGTGACGGCGCTCCACGTCATGCGGTTGAAGGGCGAATCGGGCGGCGACGAGCGCGGCATCATCGAGCGGCAGGTGGCGCACCTGTCGCGCCTCGTGGACGACCTGCTGGACGTCTCGCGCATCACGCAGGGGAAAATTCAGCTGCAACACGAGCTGGTGGACATGCGGGCCGTCGTGACGCGGGCCCTGGAGTTGACGCAGCCGGCGCTCGACCGGCGGGCGCGGCCGCTCGATCTCGAACTGCGCGAGGAGCCGGCGTGCGTGTCCGGCGACAGCGTGCGGCTGGTGCAGGTGGTCTGCAACCTGTTGACGAACGCGGCGAAGTTTACCCCCAGCGACCGTGCCATCGCGCTGCGGCTCCGCCGCCAGGACGGCCAGGTCGTGGTCGTCGTGGAGGACGGTGGCAAGGGCATGTCCGCCGAGTTGCTTCCGCGAGTGTTCGACCTGTTCGTGCAGAGCGAGCAGCCGCTCGACCGGCAGATGGGGGGCCTGGGCCTGGGGCTGTCGATTGTGCGCACGCTGGTGAAGATGCACCAGGGGACGGTGCGGGCCGAGAGCCCGGGACTGGGGCAGGGCAGCACGTTCACGGTGATGCTGCCGGCGGCGGGCGCGGGGGCGCCGATGCCGGTGGTCACCGCCACCCGCGCGCCAACCATGGCCCGTGCCGCCGGTCGCATCCTGGTGGTTGACGACAACGCGGATGCCGCCGAGACCCTGGCGGTGCTGCTCGGCCGTGCCGGTTACGACGTGCAGAGCCACGCCGACGGCCCCGAGGCGCTGGCCGGGTTCGAGACCTTCCGACCCGGGCTGGCGATTCTCGACATTGGCCTGCCGAGCATGGATGGCTATGAGCTGGCGCGGCGCCTGCGCGCGCGCGATGCCTCGCTACGATTAATCGCACTCACGGGCTACGGCCAGGAGCGCGATCGCGCGCGGGCCCTCGCCGGTGATCTCGACGAGCACATGGTCAAGCCGGTCGCGCCGGATCGCCTCTTCGAGATGATCCGCCACCCGCTGGCGAATCGACTTTAGGACCCGTGGTAGGTTGGCGCCGTCAGGACGGTTGACCCGGTTCGCGCGATCACTCGGAAGTGCTGGTCGTAGGTGAGGATCGTCGCCCCGTGTCTCGTGGCCACGGTCGCGATCCAGATGTCGTTGGCCGGCAAGGGCGTACCCGCCTTCTTGAGGTCGGTGACGACATCGGCATAGATGCCGACCATGTCTTCGTCGACCGGCAGCACCTCGACCACAGGGTTGGCGAGAAACTCCGCTAGGTCGGACTCATTTTCCTTTCGCCGGCTGCCTTGTCGAAATCCGACCGCTAACTCGCCCAGCACTACAACAGGTACGCCCAGCCACTCGGCGCGATCGATCAGTTCGACGACCTGGGGGTCGCCGCGCTTGAAATGGCTGTAGGCCGAGGTATCGAGACAGAACCGCATCACTCCCACATGTCTTTGTCGATGGCCTCGACGGCCGTGAGAGCGGCGTCGAATTGACGCTGGTCTTCGGCGCTCCAGGTACCGGCCAGGCTCGCCAGGCCATTACGGCGTGGCCCATGGCCATCGGCTCCAAGGCTGCGGCCGAGCAGGTCAAGAACCGTGCTGTTCAGCGAGGCATCCTTCCGGCGCCGTTCACGGTCGAGCGCGTCGGCCAGTCGTTTGGGCACGTTGCGAATGGTGAGTGTCTTCATGAATGCACCACGGAGATTGCAGTGCATTCATTCTATGGCGTCGCAGTCGGCCGGTCAAGACGCGGCGCCGTTTGAACCAACCCGCCGGTTCAGCTGATCGAGCGTGTTACACTCACTTGTTCCGCCAGTGCGTCCCCGTCGTCCAGAGGCCTAGGACGTGGCCCTTTCAAGGCTAAAACACGGGTTCGAATCCCGTCGGGGACGCCACACACGATTCCTCCTCCGAAACTGCTCGTAACCAACTGAAAGCGGGGATGGTTACGGCGGTTCGATTGAACCGTTTCCCGTCGTACGCGACCCCCTCGGGGAAGAACAGCTGTTGCAGCCGCTGCTTGTGGTCGAGCGACGCCTGCACCCAGAGGTCCGACGCGCGCGGCAGGATACGCCGGTCAGCGATACCAGCGTTGATCCACAGCGGCGAGAGGTTTTCGAGGACGTGTTCAGCGAAGGTAAGCAATCCCTCCACGTCAAGTTCATCGGAACGGAAATCGCTTCTTTCGAGTTCCGCT
>JBEGVQ010000168.1:0-3918 GCA_041178345.1 Acidobacteriota bacterium
AGCGGTGCACGCGCTGCTGGAGGCGGCCCTGATACAGGTAGGCGGTGGTCGTTTCCGTGATTGCCCCGCCGGACGAGTTGATCAAGGCCAGGCGCGAATGCAGCTCGAGGCCTTTGCCCGGCGCGAAATAGCCGTCGGTTGAGAGCCGCCCCACCTTGGCGGCCGTCGGTTCCCTGAGGAGCCCAGGCGAGCGCTCGCCGGAATTCCAGCTGAACAGCAGGCCATAGCGATCCGACGTTTCCGGCCGCCAGGCGAGGGCCGCCATCGCCTGCGTGTCCCGATCGAGGACCGACCCGCTGCCGACGTCGGCGAACCGGTAGTTAACCAGTGCCGTCATGCCCGGCCCAAGCCGGCCCGCGAAGCCGGCGGCAAAGGCGTGACCCACGGTCTCGCGCGAGCGCAGCTCGTAGCTGATGGAACCGCGCAGGCGGTCGTCCGGCATATAGGCCATCCCCACCGATCCGCTGGTGTAATTCCGGCCGGTGCCCTGGACGCGCTGCGCGTGGTCGAAGCCCCAGTCCACGCCGAAACCCTTGCGCACCGGAATGCGCGTGCGGGTGCCCACGAGCGCGAAGGCATCGGTGCCGTTCAGCCCGCGGTCCAGTTGCATGCGCGAGGTCACGTCCGTATGAGAGGACACGGACGACTGGATGCCGATGGCCGTTTCACGGGTCGAGAGCGGCGACAGCAACTCGGCCCCCGCGACGCCGCTAATCGGCACAATCGGGCGGTCCGACAGCCGCTGGGTCACAAACAGCTTGCTCGCGGCCGACAGCAGGTAGCTGCCGGTGAGCACCGTCTGGTCGGGATAGGTGGGATCGGCATCGCCCAGGTTCTGCTCGCGGCGGGCCATGGCCGACACCCGCGCGGTGGGCTTCCATTCGCCCTGCAGCGTGACCAGGTTCGAACGAATCTCGCGCCGGGCGCGCTCATCGTTCAACGACCGGTGATCGAGGCCGGCCCCCAGGATCACGCGCTCGCCCACGCGCTGCGACCACTTGCCGCCGAGGGTCGTGCGCGAATTGTCGACCAGCGCCGAGGCATTGGTCTCGTTCTTCATCGCCGCCCGCAAGGTCCCGCCCTTGGCGTTCGTCGTTTCAAACCCGGCGGCGACAAACTGGGTACCGCCAAGCGTCGGCGAGCCGAAGGGATTCTGGAAGAACTCGCCGACCCGCTGGAACTGGCCGCTGACCTTGGTGCGGCCATTCTCGAACGGCTGCTCGACGCCGATGCGCCAGGCGCTGTCGGTCCGCATCGGGCCCGCCGCGGCGCGCCAATCGGCTGCCGCCCCCGACGCGCCGTGGTTCTGCGCCATCTCGGCCAGGAACCGGCCACCGTTGGGCAGGGCCCGCGCGATCTCAGCGCCGCCAATCACGTACGCCGAGCCGCCCACCTCCTGCGAGAAGACCGAGCCGCTCAAGTCGAAGCCACCGACCTGGCCGCGCGCACGGCCCACATACGCCGTCGACTCCAGCCCCACCACCAGGTGCTCGTAGGCCGCCACCAGGTTGGTCAGGTTGAGGGCGTCGTCGAACAGGTCGAGCGGCCGCCTGAAGTAGATCACGCCGGTGAGCGGGTCGAGCAGATAGTCGACCGAGCGCACCAGCACCTCGCGGCGCACGACCTCTTCCGGGCTGCGGCGGTCCCGCACCTCCAGGGTCAGCGTCTCCGAGCCGAGCACGATCGGCGCGCGGGTCAGGCGCATCGCGCCGTTCTGCTGCAGCGTAAAGACGTCCCGGCGGAACACCGTGTCGGGTCGCGACACCACGGCGGTGTACGACTGGGCGTCAGTCGGTTCGTAGTGCGCCCGCAAGCCCGTGACCGTGCGCGACACGTCGGCCAAGCCGGCCCGGCCCTGGCGGGCGGTGTCGCCGCGCAGGTCGCCGAACATGACGTGGCTGCGGCCGCGATCGAAGCGCGCGTAGACTTTCGAGTTGGACTGGGCCAGTTCCTGGCGAGTCGAGCTGTCGCCAAACACCGGGTAGGTGCGCGCGGTCGGATCGAGCTGGAAGAGCCGCCCGCCCAGCCCGCCGTTGACGGGACCCACCGAGTTCATGGCCACCGTCAGTTGGCTGCCGCCCAGCACGGAATCCTGGTAGAAGAACTGGCCGTGGGTCTGCACGCCGGCTTCGGACACCGTCTCGTTGGCGCCCACTTCATAGCCGAATGACAACTCACCGATGGCGACGATCATGGCGGGCCGATCGACGGCGTCAAAGCGGACCCGCTCGCTGGCCTCAGCCCCGAGCAACGGCACCGCGCCCACCGCGCCCACCGCCGTGGCCCTGAGGATCGCTACGCCCGGGTTGAGGCCGGAGATCAGGCACACCGCCGCCTGGCCGTCGACCATCTCGAGCGTGGTCGCGAGAAACGCCTCTGGCGTTTCCGCGCCCGTTTCGGTCGTGGCACAGGGGTCGCGCTGGGCGGCCGGGCGCGCGACACCCGGGCGGCCCTGCCAGACATCGGACGGCGCTGCCGAGAGCAGTTGGCCGGCCGAGGTTTCAAGGCGCACAAGGCCAGCCGCGGGCTGCCCCGTGGCATCAGCCGCCGAAACCGTGATCACCGTCCGCGCCAGTCCGCCGGCCGCCAACGCGGCCGATGCGGTCTGAATACGTACCGTGGCGATCGGCGCCGGCGCAGTGGCGTCCGGCCTGGGTGTCTCGGCCGGTGGGACCGGCGCGGACACCGGTGCCGCAGCCGGCGGCGCAGCCGGCGCGACCGGAGGCGCTCCGGCCTCGCGCACCACCGGGAAGTTCTGGCGAAGCAGCGCGCCGGTGTTGAGCGGCGTTCGCTGCAGCCGCACAAGGCCGTCGCTCGGTCCGGTGCGCCGGGCCCGATACCCGGGCGGCAGCGTCGACGGGTCGATGGCGATGGCGGTCGAACGGTTGGCCATGGCCGGCAGGTTGTAGAGGCCGTTCTTGTCGGTGATGGCGCTCTCGCCACTCGGCAGCAGGACGCGCACCCCCTTCAAGCCAGGCTCACCGCGGTCGACTTCACCGTCGTCGTCGAGATCCTCGAAGACGCGGCCCACCGCGATCTGGCCAATCGAGAACGAGGACGGAAGGACGATGACCTGGACCAGCACGGGCACCGCCGCGAGGCGAGGACCGAGCGGTGACTGGCTGCTGCCGATGACCTGCGTGTCCTGCGGCCCGGGCTTCGCATCGACCCCCACGATGGTGGCATAGCGAATGCTCGCCGTCTCGCCTGGAGAGAGCGTCCCCACCGAGTACTTCAGCAGGTTGCCCGTCACTTCCGGGATGATGGGCACCTCCACGTCCCGCGGCAGGACGAGGGCGGTCGCGTCCCCCAGGGCCGCGCCGGCCGCCGCGGCGGTAGCCGCAGCGGCGGACGCCGACTGGCGGGACGCCCGGGCGATCGACTGTGTCGCCTGGGCCACCTGCCCCGCCGGCGTACGACTTCTGATCGTGATGAACGACGTGTTGTCGACGTAGGAGAAGCCTCGCGGCAACGAGTCGGTGAGGGTCACGTCTTCCAGGATGACGGAGTTGTTGTTGAGCGCCTGAACGGTGAAGATCGCAGAGTCGCCGGGCCGCAGCAGCGGCGTGTTCACGGTCTTGGTGATTTTGAAGTCCACCGGCACGAATTCGCCGATGTTGGTGGCGTCAACCGCGCGGTTGTTGCCGGGCGACAAGTCGCCGCCGCCACGAACTTCCGCCGCGGTGGTCAGCGAGGCGGGCGCGTTGGTGTCCACCCCCACACGGACCTGAATCGGCGGATAGCTGCCGCTCACCGGCAGCACATCCGACCGTTCACACGTGGTCTCGCTGCACGTCCAACCCTGGCCGGACGCGGAGATGAGCCGGAGCCCCGGAGGCAGCGTGATGGTGACCGACACGACGCCGGCGGTCGGCCCCTGCCCGACGTTGCTGACAGTCATGGTGTACAGCCCGTTCA
>JBEGVQ010000169.1:0-19146 GCA_041178345.1 Acidobacteriota bacterium
GCGGTGCCGATCTTGTCCTTCTCATACAACGCCTGTCCGAGGCGCTGCGGGTTCAGCGAACCCGCCTGGAACGACACCACCGCTGCGTTCAGCGCGGGATTGGGTGACGTCCACACCTTGACCTCCGGCAACTTCGATAGTCCGGCGATCAGCTGGTTCGCAAGCGAGCGCGAACGTTGTTCGATGGCGGCGCGGCCCACCTTGGTCTGGAACTCCAGCGCCTCGCGAAACGCGATCATCGTGGCTTCATCGCGCTGGCCAAAGCCCTCGAACGTTCGCGAGATGCCGACCGCGCCCGAGTACGCGCTGTAGATCGACGGCCAGATCTGCTTGTGGGCACGGGCGTTGATGTAAAGCACGCCGCACTCGCGCGCGCCGCAGGGCCACTTGTGGGCGCTGCCGGTGTAGAAGTCGGGCGACATGTCGGCCAGGTTCACGTCGAGCAGGCCGAACGACTGCGCGCCATCGACCAGCGACAGGATGCCGCGCTCGCGGGCCAGCGCGCACAACTCCTTGGCGGGGAAGAGGTCGCCCACCGAACTGGAGAGGTGCGTGAAGGTCAGGATCTTCGTCCGCGGCGTGATCGCCTTGGTGTAGGCGGCGAGGTAGTGCTCCATGCCGGGATGCGGATTCACCTGCGGAATGGTGATCACGGTGAAGCCGAACCGCTTCGCCTTCTCGGTCCACGCGTTCAGGTTGCTCGGGTGGTTGTCGGCAAAGACGATCACCTCGTCGCCGGGCTTCAAGTCGAGCCCGCTCGAGACCATGTTGTTGGCCTCGCTGGTATTGCGCGTGATCACGATCTCTTCTGGCGTGGCGCGAAGGAAAGTCGCGAGGGCCTTGCGAAGGCTCTCCTTCTCGCCGTTCAACCGCGCGCGATTCTGCGCCGAGGGATCACGGTCAACGCTGTCGCTTTCGCGCTTGAGCGCCTCGAGCACCGGCCGCGAGGCGGGGCAGAGGTTGGCCGCATTCAGCACGCCGAGGTCGGCCGGCATCACGAACTGGTCACGGACCGACTTCCAGAAGGCTTCGCCGGTGCCGGTTGCAGAGGGATTGAAAGGAGTGGCCTGCGGGGCCGTCTTCGCCCAGGCCGGATCGGCAAACAGGGCCGCCGAGCCACCGACAGCAAACAAGCGGGCAAAGTCGCGACGTGAAACGGAACCGGCCATGAAACGCCTCCGGCCCGGATTCTACATGCGTTCATCCCCGGACGGTCCGTAGATTGATGGAATGGGGACGCCGAGCATCCGCAGGTAGACCGTCATCTGCCCGCGGTGGTGGACCATGTGGTTGAGCACGAACGCGCGCATCACCGACGCCTTGGGCATGGTGAACACTTCCTGGCCACCGGCCGTCAGCTTCCAGGGCGCGTCGAATTCGCCGTCGGTCCTGTTGACCAGGCGGGCGCGGGCATTCTTGAGGTGGGCGTCGAACACCGCCAGGACTTCGGCGCGCGTGGCCGGCGACTTGTAGTCCGCCGGCCGCGGCGTCGTCAGGTCGAGCTCGCCCTGGGCCATGGTTGTCGCGGCCCACAGTGGCATTTCGGCGAGGTGCTCGGCCAGGCGGCCAAGCGTCATGCTTGTCGGGTGCGGACGCCAGTCGAACTGGCCGTCGGGCACGCGGTCCAGCACCTTGCGGGTCTGGCCCATCTCGCGGTCGAACTCGGGAAGCAGCGCATCAATCAGCGGCATCCCGGCATTCTAGGCCCCGGGGTCTGACCCCGAGCCCGTGATTCCGAGGGGTCTGACCCCTTTACTGAGGCTTGGTAAATTCGACTTTCGGTGCGACTTTCGCCTCCGGGGGCGCTTCAAACAGCTTGTAGTCGTCCTTGAACCCGAAAATTCCGGCCGTGATGTTGGCCGGGAACTGCCGGCGGGCCGTGTTGTAGGCCTGGATCGCCTCGTTGTAGCGCATGCGCTCCACGGCGATCCGGTTCTCGGTGCCGGCCAGTTCGTCCATCAGCCGGGCGAAGGTGGCGTCGGACTTGAGCACCGGGTAGTTCTCCACGACCACCAGCAACCGGGCCAGGGCCGAGCCTTGCTCGTTGGCCGCCGCCATCTTCTGCTCGGGGGTCGTCGCGCCGGCCAGCTTGGCCCGCGAGTCGGCAATCGCCTGGAAGACGTCCTTCTCCTGCTGGGCGAAGCCTTTCGTCGTTTCCACCAGGTTGGGAATCAGGTCGTTGCGGCGCTGGAGCTGGTTCTCGACCTGGGCCCACTGCGTCTTGATGGCCTCCTCCTGGCTGACGAACCTGTTGTAGGAACAGCCCGACGTCGCCACACCCGCACCGACAAGGGCCACCACCACGAGCATTCGCTTCAGACTCTTCATAGCTACCTTTCTATCAGATCGCCGATAACTGCCAACTACCAACTCTTCAACTTTCAAATTTCAACTTCCAGCTACCAGCCGGCGCCGCCGCCACCGCCGCCCGAGCGGCCGCCGCCAAACCCGCCGCCGAAACCGCCGCCAAATCCACCGCCGCCGCCCCAGCTGCCGCCGCCGCCGAAGCCGCCGCCGAAGGGCCCGACGCCGCTGACCCACCGGTTGCCCCGCCGCATGCCGCGCCGCCCGCCGCCCCCTCCCATCATGTTGAGGAAGATGATGATCAGGATGACGATCAGGCCGACCGGGAAGTTGCCGCCGCGCCTTTGTTCACTGCGCGGCGCCTGAATCGGCGCCACGTCCAGCGCGACATTCCGTCCACGCGCCACCCGCTGGGCGATGCTGGTCGCGCCCGAGAGCAGGCCCCGGCCGTAGTCGCCGGCGCGGAAGAACGGCGTCATCGCGCGGCTGGTCTCGCCGGCAAACCCGTCGGTGATAAAGCCTTCAAGCCCGTAGCCGGTCTCGATCCAGACCTCCCGGTCGTCGAGGGCCAGCACGATCAACACGCCGTTGTCCTGACCCTTGGCGCCAATGCCCTTGCCGCCGTTCTCGAACATCTTCACGGCGTACGAACTGAGGTCGGCCCACGGCTGGAACGTCTTGACCGTGGCCACGACCATCACATCACCGCTCGCGGCCTGCAACTGCCGGATCAGCGCCTCGATGGCGCGCTCGGAAGCGGGATCGATCACACCGGCAAAGTCGTTCACCGGTGCGGTGAGCTCGGGCGGCGCGGTTTGGGCGTGGGCGGGAAGCGCCCACAGGCATAGCGCGAGTACCAGGCATAGCTGGTGGCGGCGCCACTGGCCGGCGATTGCGGTCACGCCCGTTTCCACGTATCGATGAACCGGGCCAGCTGCTCGACCGCCGCCAGGTAGCCGGGGAACAGCCGCGTCCCGTCAACGCCGGCACCGGACGCGCCGCCGCTGAACGCGAGCACGTCGCCGACCACGCGCGGATCCAGGCGGGCCCGCTCGGCGGCGAACGCGCCGAGGTCGGCAGGGGTGTCGGCCGCGTGCCCGTCCAACCGCGCCAGCCGGCGAAGCAGCAACGCGAAGGCCGGCGCCGAGTCCTTCACCAGCGTGGCGACCGCCGACGGCTTGCCGCCGCACTCCACGAAGTCTTCGCGCAGGTGCAGCAGGTGACTCTTGACCTGCACCTCGCACGCCCGCCGCAGGTCGCCGGCGCCAATCGCCAATCCGGCAAACGGGTCGGCGCCGAACAGCAAGCGGTGGGTGTCGATGATTTCGCCGTATTCCACCGGGAAGGCGTCGAGCGAACCCGCGAACTCGTCGAGGGTCAGCAGCAAGGGCGTGGCGCTGCCGCCACGGTGCCACGACGCCGCGCGCGCGGCGCACGCCTCGAGGTCGTCGTGCGTCAGTGTGCGCACCAGCGCCAGGCTGGGCACCGGCGCCGCGTGCGGATGGCCGTAGGCCATGAACGCCTCGAGCCGGCCGCCAAAGATGTGTTGCAGATCGTGAAGGGTGGCGGCGAGCGGCCCGCCGTGCAAGCTGTCCATCTCCTGTAGAATACGACTCTTCCGGGTCAGCTGCTCGAATATGCGCCTGCGCGAAATCAATTTGGGATGTTTTGGCGGCGGCACCGGCCTGCCGAGCTTGCTGGGCGGCCTCAAGCGCAACCCCTGGTTGCGCTTGAATGCCGTCGTCACCATGTTCGACTCGGGCGGCAGTTCCGGCCAGCTGCGCGATGAACTGGGCGTGCTGCCGCCGGGCGACGTGCTGCGGTGCGCGCTCGCGCTGTCGCGCAACGAGGGCGAGGCGCGGCGCGTGCTGCTGGCCCGCCTGCCGACGCTCGAGCACGCCCGGCTGAGCGGGCACACCGGCGGCAACCTGCTGCTGTCGATGATGGAGCGTTACAGCGGCGACTTTCTGGCCGCCGTTGACGGCCTGCGGGCCCTGCTCGGCTGCCGCGGCTTCGTCTGGCCGGTCAGCGTCGAGCAGGCGACGCTCTGCGCCGAGTACGCCGATCGGCAAGTGACGCGCGGCGAAGTCGAGGTGGACCAGGGCCACGCCCGCGGACATCACGTCACCCGCGTCTGGCTCGAGCCGCCGGCGCAGATTCACCCGGGCGTCAAGGCCGCCATCGCTTCGTTCGACGCAGTCATCATTGGCCCAGGCAGCTTCTTCACGAGCCTCTTGCCCACGCTGCTGGTCGACGGCGTCGCCGAGGCCCTGGCCGGCGTCAAGGGCCCCATCGTCCTGGTCACCAACCTGCTGACCGAAGGCGAGGGCATGAATGGCTTTACCGCGGCCGACGAAGTGTCGTGGGTGAGCCGCACCATCGGCCGGCCCGTTGATGTCGTAATTGCCAACGAAGGGCATCCCTCAGCCGTCGCCGTCGCAAAGTACGCTGCCGAGCACAAACAGCCGCTGGCGCTCGGCCAACTGCCCGCCGGCACCGAGGTGGTGACCGGCGAGTTCTGGCGTTCGGAGATCGCGCGCCACGACCGCCAACGCCTGTCCTATGCCGTCTGGTCCGTGCTTTCGAGGAGACTGCTGGTATGAGGAGTGCAAAGATGAAAGTTTCAGTCGTTAGCCTCGTGGCCGGATTGCTCCTGCTGGTGCCTGGGCAGGCCAGCGCGCAGGGGATGGACGCCAACGCCGTGCTCGCCTCGATCGATCAGAAGGGCGCCGTCTACCGCGATGTCGCCATGAAGATCTGGTCGTTCGCCGAGGTCGGTTACCAGGAAACCAGGAGCAGCGCCCTGTTGCAGGAGCAGCTCAAGGCGGCCGGCTTTACCGTGACCGCGGGTGTGGCCGAGATTCCCACCGCGTTCACCGCGACCTGGGGCTCGGGCAAGCCCGTGATCGGGATCATCGGCGAGTTCGATGCGCTGCCGGGCCTGTCGCAGGCGGCCGAGTCCAGCAAGCGCGCCCTGGTGCCCGATGGCGCCGGCCACGGCTGCGGCCACCACTTGTTCGGCACCGCCGCCACCGCCTCGGCCATCGCCGTGAAGGAATGGCTGAGCGCCAACAAGCGCTCCGGCACGCTCCGCTTTTTCGGCACACCGGCCGAAGAGGGCGGCGCCGGCAAGGTCTACATGCTGCGCGCGGGCCTCTTTGACGATGTCGATGCGGTAGTCACCATGCATCCTGGCGACCGCAACGCGTCGAGCGCCTCGAGCACGCTCGCCAACATCACCGGCAAGTTCCGCTTCCGCGGCCTGTCGGCGCACGCGTCGTCGGCGCCCGATCGCGGCCGCTCGGCGCTCGACGGCGTCGAGGCCATGAACGCCATGGTCAACCTGATGCGCGAGCACGTGCCGTCCGACGCGCGCATCCACTACGTGATCACCAACGGCGGCCGGGCTCCCAACGTGGTGCCGGATTTCGCCGAGGCCTACTACTACGCCCGTCACAACGACATGCGCGTGCTCGAGGGCATCTGGGAACGCATCACCAACGCCGCGCGCGGCGCCGCGCTCGGCACCGGCACGACGATGGAGTTGGAGCTGACCGGCGCCGTGTGGAACGTGCTGCCGAACAGCTACCTCGTCGGGCTGATGCAGGAGAACCTGCGCAAGGTGGGCGGCTACGAGTACACCCCGGCCGAGCGCGAGTTCGCCGAAGGCATTCGCAAGTCTCTCGACGGTGAGCTGCCGCCGATCGATAGCGCTAACTCGGTGTTTGCCCCCGAGGCCGGCGTCGGCAGCGCCTCGACCGACCTGGGCGATGTCAGCTGGCGCGTGCCGACGGTGCAGTTGACGGCGGCGACGTGGGTGCCGGGCACGCCGGCCCACAGCTGGCAGGCCGTGGCCGCCGGCGGCATGTCGATTGGCGCCAAGGGGATGATGGTGGCGGCGAAGGGCATGACGCTGATGGCGATGGATCTGTTTTCGGATCCCGTGCACCTCGTTAAGGCCCGGGACGAGTTCGACCAGCGGCGCGGGCCCAACTTCAAGTACTCGACCCGCCTGGCGGATCGCAAGCCGGCGCTCGATTATCGGAAGTGAGAAGTGAGGAGTGAGGAGTTGGAAGTGGAAGCGCGCCTTTAGCGTTTCTTGGCGGCCTTCGCCTTGGGCGTCTTGGTCGTGGCACTGTTGGCACCCCTGGCCCCTTTGGCACCTTGTGTTTGTGGCGCCTTCATCGTCAACGCCCGCGCGATGATCTCCTTGAACATCTCGCCCGTGTCGCCGGTCTTCGCCGGCGCGTTGCTGAGCCAGATGTCCGGCGTCTGATCCTGCAGGATCTCGGCGAAGTCGGCATTCGGCGTCTTGACGCTGAGCGGCGCGAACGCGGTGATGTCGAGCGGGCCCGACCACTCGTCCTTGTGCTTGATCAGCAGCCAGCTATTCGGCGCTCCGCCGAAGCCATGGGTCTTGACCAGCACCCACGATCCCTTGAGCTTGTAACCGTTCAACCGGAACTTGAGGTCGCCCTTCCGGAAGGCCGTGTCGACTTCGACTTCGGGCTCCCACGTGCCCACGTCCCACAGCATCACGATGCCGGCGCCGTAGCCTTCGGGGATGACGCCTTCGAACGTGCCGTACTCGAGCGGGTGATCCTCGACGTGCATGGCCAGGCGCTTGTCCCGGGCGTCGATCGACGGCCCCTTGGGCACGGCCCACGACAGCAGCACGCCGTTCCATTCCAGGCGCAGGTCGTAATGAAGGTGCGATGCGAGGTGCTTCTGGACGCAGAAGAACAGGGGAGCGCCGGCCTTCTTCCGCTTCGGCGCCGCATTCCCTGCCGGCTCGGGTGACTTCGTGAAGTCGCGTTTCTTTCGATAGTCGTCGAGGGCCATGCAAAATGCCGCTTGGCTGGGTCGACGAAGTATAATCCGCGCACCTCCACCGTGTCTCAAGCAGGAGCCTAGCCCGTTGTCCTTCGCATGCCGTTGATTTGCATAAGTGTCTCTCGTTGTCTTCGCCGCTCGGCTCAGGCAGCGCTCATGGTCGGACTCGTCGGCGTGTTGGAGGGGGCAGCAATGGCGCAGGCGCCGCCCGGTGGCGCCCCGACGCTGATGCCCGTGCCGCCAGCTACCATCGCGCGCGACGATCAGGGCCAGGCCACGGTGCGCACCATGCCGCTGTCCGCGCCGCTCACGTTTGATGGCCGGCTGGACGAGGCGGTCTATCGTGACGTGCCGTCGTTCGGCGACTTCATCCAGCAGGATCCCATCGAAGGCGGCCTGCCCACCGACAAGACCGAAGTGTGGGTGTTCTATGACGATGACTACCTGTATGTGAGCGCGCGGCTGTGGGAGCTGCATCCGGAGCGCCGCGTCGCCAACGAGATGCGCCGCGATTCGTTCAACCTCTACAACAACGACCACTTTGCCGTCGGGCTCGATACGTTCAACGATCGCCGCAACGGCTACGGGTTCTTCGTGAATGCCCTGGGCGGCATGGGCGACTCCCAGGTGATCAACGAGCAACCCAATCCCAACTGGAACACCCTGTGGGACGCCCGCACGGCTGATTTCGATGGCGGCTGGACCGTTGAGATCCAGGTCCCGTTTCGCTCGATCCGCTTCAAGGAGGGCGGCGATACCTGGGGCGTGAACTTCCGGCGCCTCGTTCGGTGGAACAACGAAAGCACCTTCCTGACCGCCGTGCCGCGCTCGTGGGGGCGCCGGGGCATGGCGAAGATTTCATCGGCCGGCACGCTCGTCGGCGTGGCCACGCCAGCGAAGCAGCGGAATGTCGACGTCAAGCCCTACGGACTCGGCTCGCTGCTCACCAACCGGCTGGCGACGCCGCCGATTGACAACGACCTGAACGGCGAGTTCGGCGCCGACGCAAAATGGGCGATCACCCAATCGGTCGTCGCCGACTTCACCTACAACACCGACTTTGCGCAGGTGGAAGACGATGAGGCGCAGGTCAACTTGACCAGGTTCAGCCTGTTCTTTCCCGAGAAGCGCGAGTTCTTTCTCGAGGGGCAGGACTACTTCAACTTTGGCGCCAGCGGTGGTGGTGGCGGCGGCGGTGGTGGTGGCGGCGGGGGTGGCGGGGGCGGGGGCTTCAACAACCCGGCCCCGCTGCTGTTCTACAGCCGCCGCATTGGACTGTCGAACGGCGTCGCCGTGCCCATTCTGGGGGGAGGCCGGCTACTCGGCCGCGGTCGCGGCTTCCAGATCGGCGCGTTGCAAATGCGGACCGAGGACGAGCCGCTGGCCAATGCCGTGGCAACCGACTTCACCGTGCTGCGCATCAACCGCGACGTGTTTCGACGCAGTCGCGTGGGCGTGATTGCCACGCGACGGGCGCCAGGGGTCGCGGCCGGGAGCGCCGAGAACTACGCCTACGGCGCCGATGCCGCGTTCAACTTTCTCACCGACCTGTCGATCACCGGCTACTGGTCGAAGACCGACACGCCCGCTCGGGAGGGCCGCGATACCAGCTATCGCGGCGCGTTCAACTGGAATGCCGATCGCACCGGCCTGCAACTGGAGCACCTGTACGTCGGCGACAACTTCAATCCCGAGGTGGGGTTCGTCCGTCGCTCCGCGTTCAAGCGCTCGTACGGCCAGGCCCGGTTCAGCCCGCGGCCGACCAGCGTGCGCGGTCTGCGTAAGCTGTTTTTCGAAAGCAGCCTCGACTATTACGAGAACACCAGCGGCAACGTGGAATCGCGCGAGGTCCAGGGCCAGTTTCGCCTGGAGCTGACCACCAGCGACCAGGTCGGCGTGGAGTACACCGACGCGTTCGAGCACCTGGACGCGGCGTTCGACGTCGCGCCCGGCGTGACCATCCCGCCTGGCGACTACCAGTTCGGGCAGTTCAAGGCGACCTGGTTCATGTCGGCCTCGCGCCGCGTGTCGGGTTATGCCAGCGTCACCGCGGGCCAGTTCTTTGGCGGCAGGTTGCGTGAGTTGTCGTGGCGCGGCCGCGTCGAGCTGTCGCCCCAGCTGTCGCTCGAGCCACAGCTGTCGCTCAACCACGTTGACACGCCTTATGGGTCCGGCGACACCAACGTCATCGGCGCGCGTGGCACCTACACGCTGACGCCGCGCATGTTCGTCAGCGCCCTGCTGCAGTATCAGTCGTCGGTCAAGGCGGTCACCAACAACCTGCGCTTCCGTTGGGAATACCAGCCCGGCAGCGAGCTGTTCATCGTCTACAGCGACGCGCGCGACACCGACGATACCGGCTTTCCGCCGCCGATCTTGA
Organism: Acidobacteriota bacterium; assembly: GCA_041178345.1. GTDB lineage: Bacteria > Acidobacteriota > Vicinamibacteria > Vicinamibacterales > UBA2999 > 12-FULL-67-14b. The sequence continues at coordinate 9,518 of JBEGVQ010000169.1, forward strand.
ACCGCAGCTTCGTGGTGAAGGTGACCAAGCTGTTCCGCCTGTGAGCGAGGGCGTGGGCCCGCAACTGTGGCAGAATCGGGCCACCTGACCACCATGACGACACCTTCATCCCAGGATCGTGCCTTCTTCGGCCACCCGCGTGGCCTGTCAACGCTGTTCTTCACCGAGATGTGGGAACGCTTCAGCTATTACGGCATGCGCGCGCTGCTGCTGTTGTACATGACGGCCCCCCTTACGGCCGGCGGGCTGGGCTTTGATGCCGCGCAGGGTGGGGCGGTCTACGGCCTCTACACCTCGATGGTCTACCTCGCCACCATGCCGGGCGGGTGGATTGCCGACCGGCTGATCGGCCCGCGGCGGGCGGTGCTCTACGGCGGCATCATCATCGCCGCCGGGCACTTCAGCATGGCGGTGCCCTCGCTGGCGACGTTCTACCTCGGCCTGTTCCTGATCGTGATCGGCACGGGCCTGCTCAAGGGCAACGTCAGCGTGATCGTCGGGAAGCTGTACGGCGAAACCGACATTCGTCGCGATGCCGGGTTCTCGATCTTCTACATGGGCATCAACCTCGGCGCGTTCCTGGCGCCGCTCGTGTGCGGCTACCTGGGCCAGCAGGTGAGCTGGCACCTGGGCTTTGCCGCCGCGGGCGTCGGCATGCTGATTGGCGTGATTCAGTACGTGATGGGCGGCGCCAACCTGGGTGACGCCGGCATGGACCCCGCGCCGGCGCCCACGCCGGCGATTGCCGCGCAGTGGAAGCGCCAGATCCAGACCTGGGTCGGTGGTGGCGCGGTGCTGGTCCTGGTTGCCGGCCTGGCCGCGTATTTCGGCGTCATCCAGGTGAGCGCCACGCAGGTGTCTGACGCCGCGGGCGTGTTCCTGCTGCTGGTGGTGGTGGGCTTCTTCGGCTGGCTGCTGTTCTCGGGCGGGTGGACGCCCGAGGAGAAGAAGCGCCTCTACGTGATCACGGTGCTGTTCTTCGCGGCATCGCTGTTCTGGTCGGTGTTCGAGCAGGCCGGCTCCACGCTCAACCTGTTCGCCGATCGCAGCACGCGCAACGAAGTCATGGGCATGTCGTTTCCCAGCAGCTGGTTCCAGTCGATGAACTCGTTGTTCATCTTCGCGTTCGCGCCGGTCATAGCCTGGTTGTGGATCAGGCTGGCGTCCGCCGGCAAGGAGCCGACCAGCCCCGCCAAGTTCGCGTTCGGCCTGGTCTTCGTCGGCGCGGGCTTTCTGATCCTGGTGGTCCCATCCCGCATGGCGGATCAGGGCGCCATGGTGAGCCCGATGTGGCTGACCGCCACCTACTTCCTGCACACGATCGGCGAGCTGGCGCTCAGCCCCGTGGGCCTGAGCGCCATGACCACGCTGGCGCCGCCGCGCATTGCCGGCCTGATGATGGGGGTGTGGTTTCTCGCCACCTCGGTCGGCAACTTCATTGGCGGCCGGGTTTCCGGCTTCTACGAATCGATGGCGCTGCCGACCCTGTTTGGAACGGTCGCGGCGTTTGCCATGCTCGCCGGCTTCGTGCTGCTGGCCCTGGTGCCGATGATGCGCCAGTTGCAGCCGAAGAAGGGCACGGCCGCGAAGTAGGGGGCCGCACCAAGGTAAGATCGCCCGCGTGCGCGTCATCCTGCTGAGCACCTACGACCTCGGCCGCCAGCCGTTCGGCCTGGCGTCGCCGGCGGCGTGGTTGAAGCGGGCCGGGTTCGCGGTAACGTGCCTTGACCTGTCGCGTGAGAAGCTCTCACCCGACGTCATTATCGGCGCCGGCTTCGCGGCGTGCTACTTGCCCATGCACACCGCGACACGGCTGGCCCTGCCGGTGATCGCTCGCATCCGCGCCATCAATCCATCGATCACGATCGCGGCGTACGGACTCTATGCGCCCTTGAATGAGACCCTGCTGCGCGAACACGGTGTGTCGGTGGTGCTCGGGCCAGAGAGCGAAGCGGAGCTGGTCGCGTGGGTGACAGGCAACCCTGAAGGGTTGCCTCCACCGACGCTACCGAAGCTCGCTTTCATTCAGCCCGATCGAACAGGATTGCCGGCGCTCAGCCGCTACGCCAGTCTGCAGATGCCCGATGGCAGCCGCAAGGTCGTCGGTGCCACCGATGCGACGCGCGGCTGCAAACATCGTTGCCGCCACTGCCCGATTGTGCCGGTCTACGACGGCCAGTTCCGGGTCGTGCCGATGGAGGTCGTCATGGCCGATGTGCGCGCGCTGGCGGCGAGCGGCGCCACGCATATTACGTTTGGCGACCCCGATTTCTTTAACGGCCCGACCCACGCCCGCAAGCTGGTCGAGGCGCTGCATCGCGAGTTCCCGTCGTTGACCTACGACGTCATCATCAAGGTGGAACACCTGCTGCAACATCGGGAACTGCTGGCAGTCCTGGTGCAAACCGGATGCTTGTTCGTGACGAGCGCGGTGGAGTCGGTGGACGATGAGGTGCTGGCGAAGCTCGAGAAGGGCCATACGCGTGCGGATTTTCTGGCGGCTGCGGCGCTGTGCCGCGCCGAAGGCCTGACGCTGGTCCCCACGTTCGTCACCTTCACGCCGTGGACCACGCTCGACGGCTTTCGCGACCTGCAGGAAGTGGTCGAGGCCGCCGGTCTCACCGCGCACGTCTCGCCCATCCAATGGGGCATTCGCCTGCTGGTGACGTGGCAGTCGCGGTTGCTGGAACTGGAGGACATCCAGAAGGTCATCGGCCCGTTCGACCAGAAGACCCTGACGTTCCCGTGGCGCCACCCCGATCCGCGGGTCGATGAATTGCAGCAGCACATGATGGAGCAGGCCTCGGCGCCACGACCGCGCACCGAGGTGCCGTACCTCAATGAACCTTGGTACTGTTGAGCGGAGCCCACCGCAGAGCAGGTGGCTCTGCTATGAAACGGGTCCTCTTACTGGCGACGACGACCGGTTACCAGACGCGCATGTTCGCCGAGGCGGCGACCGCGATGGGAGTCGAGTTGATCTATGCGACCGACCGCTGCGACCACCTCGACGACCCGTGGCGCGACGGCGCGATTCCGGTTCGCTTTCACGAGGCGTGGCAGTCGGTCGATGCCATTCTGAAGGCCCTCGACCAACGGCCCGTGTCGGGCGTGGTCGTCGTCGGCGACCGCCCCAGCGTGTTGGCGGCAGACGTCGCACGGCTGCTGAACGTTCCGGGCCACCCGCCAGAGGCCGCCGCGATCGCCCGCGACAAGCGGCGGTCGCGCGAGCGGCTCCGGGCGGCCGGGTTGCCGGTGCCCGAGTTCTTCACCGTGCCGGCCGCCATCGAGCCAGAGACCCTGCTGTCGCGGGTCTCGTTCCCGGTCGTGATCAAGCCGACCGTGCTGTCGGGCAGCCGCGGCGTGATCCGGGCCGATGATGCGATGAGTTTCGTGACGGCCTTTGCGCGGGTGCGGCGGCTGCTGGCGTCGAGCGATGTGCAGGAGCTGCGCGATGCCGAGGCCGACGTCATCCAGGTCGAGTCGTATATCCCCGGCGCCGAGTACGCGCTTGAGGGCGTGATGGAACACGGCCGGCTACACACCCTGGCGATGTTCGACAAGCCGGACCCGTTGGAAGGCCCGTTCTTCGAGGAAACGATCTACGTCACCCCTTCCCGCGCCGACGCCGCGGTGCAGTTGCGGATTCAGGAAGTGGTCGCGCGCGCGGCACAGGCCATCGGCCTGCATCACGGCCCGGTGCACGCCGAGTGCCGCGTCAACAGCCGCGGCGTCTACGTCATGGAAGTGGCGGCCCGGCCCATCGGCGGGCTGTGTGCGAAGGCCTTGCGATTCGTGAAGCCGGGGGAGCCGCCGGTCGGCCTCGAGCACCTTCTGCTGCGGCTGGCGCTCGGCGAGCCGCTGGGCGAATGGCAACGCGAGCCGGACGCCTCGGCCGTGATGATGATTCCGATCCCGCGCAGCGGGGTGTTTCGCGCCGTGACCGGCGTGGACGAGGCGAAAGCCGTGGCCGGGGTGGATGACGTGGTGATTACCGCCAAGCCCGACCAGCACTTAATCGCGCTGCCCGAAGGGGCCAGCTACCTGGGGTTCATCTTCGCGCACGCGCCGACGCCCGCGGCCGCCGAGCAGGCCGTGCGGGCGGCACATGGCCGCCTGCAGGTGTCGCTCACGCCGTGGTTGGAAGTCTTGCAGTAGCGCTTATTTTGACTGCTGAGGTACGAAGTCGGGGGGCAGCGCCGAGCCGGCGCCGAAGAAGAAATCTTCCATGTGGGTCCGAATGACCTCCTGGCCTTCTTTCTGCCACGGCATCACGCGGTACTCGTTCAGGATCATCTTCTGGCGTTCCTCCCAGAGCTTCCAGGCCTGAGCCGACACGTTCTCGTAGACGCGCTGGCCAATCTCGCCGGGCCACGGGGCCGCATCGAGTCCGGGAAGCTCCTTCTGGAACTTCACGCAGTACACCGTCCGTCCCGACTTGTTGGTGATTGGCTGATCCGGCGGACCGGTCGGTCCTCCACACATACTCATCGCTAGCGCCTCCGCCCCAATCTTACTCCGTCGCGCCCCGGAGTGTTTCCCGGCTATGATCGCCGCTGTGGAGCCTGAGCAACGTCACCGCACGTGCTGGTACGGCCGGCGCACCGTTGACCTGCCCGAGGACCTCGGCTCGCACACCATCGTTGACGGCGAACTGGTCTACTGCGCCCACCCCATGTACTGGCCGGTCGTTCGCTACGAGTTCGACCTGCGCAATTGCGAAGACTGCGACGTCTACAAGGCGCGCCGCAGCGACCGTCCGCCTGAACCCTAGTTGCGCGGCGTGACCGGCGCGAAATAGTCGTCCTGCTTGTAGGTATGGACGCGCTGGTAGCCGTGTGCCGCGAGGAACGTGATGATGTCGGCGCGCTTGGGCTCTTCCTCGTTGTGCTCGATGGCCATCGCGCCGAACCGGTACTTGTCGAAGGGGATGCCGCGCAGCGCGTCGAGCTCCGCGCCCTCGATGTCGAGGCTCAGGAAGTGAATGAAGCCCGGCGCCCCGGAGCCCTCGAGCACCTCGGCCAGCGTGACCGTGATCATTTCCACGGCGGGGGCCTGGACCGCCTCGGCCTTCCACTTGCCGAGCGTGTCGGCAATGCCGCCCAATCCGTCGTGGGTATGGAACTGCACCGTCTTGCCGGCTTCCTTCGACACGACCTCCGTGATCATCCGGCAGGTACGGCCTTCCATGGCGACGGGGAACGGATCCACGCAGATGCCGGTCCACCCGCGATCTTCGAGCGCGCGCGTGTTCGAGCCGATCTGGCCATGCCCGGACCCCACATCCAAGAACACGCCGTTGGTCACGTCCGGGAACACTGCTTCGGCCACCCACTTGTCCTGGCCGATCTCTGACGGGTAGGGCGGGTTGCCCTGCGCTTCCTGGAGCGCGATTGAAAACGCGCGCGCGAGCGGGAGCTGACAACAACGCCGATTCTCGGCGAAGCGCTCGGCCAAAGCCTGGCCCCGCGGACTGAAAAACGCGGCGACCGCCACCAGCGGCAAGGTCACGCCAAGGACCAGTGCCAGCTTCGATTTGAGCATCATCGGATTGTATTGATCCTCGGCAGTATGTAGCCCATCTGTAGCGATTCAATTCACATGGATGGGCTTGGGTCTACTTTGTAATGCGTTGTAACCGATTAAGTGACTGAAGAATAACATCTTAGCAGGTCGACGAGGATGCTGAGCTGGCACGCAATTCGCTAACAGTGGGTAGGTAATCGCTTAACCGAACGATGGGAGGTCACTGTGTTTGAGATCCGAAAGGCACGCCGGGGTTTTGCCTCGATGTCAGCAGAGAAGCAGCGCGAAATTGCCAGCAAGGGAGGCCGGGCCGCGCACGCCAAGGGCACCGCGCACGAGTGGTCGGCCGACGAAGCCCGCCGCGCCGGACGTAAGGGCGGCCAGGCCAGCCGCGGCGGACGGGGCAAGCTGCCGTCGGTCGAATAGTTCGTCGATAAGTTTGTAAGGCCCGCGACTCGGGAAGAGAGAAGTGCCGTGCCAACTACCCCCGGCCGGTACTTCTCACTTCTCACTTCTCTTCTCGATCTTCTCGACCTGCACCCGCGCGTCGTTGAAGCAGGCGCCGCCGCCGAGGTCCGACAACGTGTCGGGCGAGAGGGCGTTCGACGTATAGCCGTTCGCCGTGTGGCGCCGCCACACGCCCTTCGGCATGGCCACGGTCCCCGGCCGTACCAAGTGCGTGAGATGCGCCTTGATCCGCACTTCGCCGAGCGCGTTCCAGATCCGTAGTTCGTCGCCCTCGTCCAGGCCGCGCGCTGCAGCATCCTCCGGATTCATTTCAAGCCGCACCTCGGGGCGTGGTAACTCGCCGAGGGTGGAGCTGATCGTGCGATCGCTGGCCGGCGAGATCAGGGCGAGGGGATAGTCCACGCTCCCGGGATCCGGCTGGTAGCCGTACAGCCCCTGAGGCGCTTGTTGATCGAGGGCGGGCGGAAACAACGCGACCTTGCGATCGGGCGTCTTGGGAAAGACGTCGACAAACTGGACCGGCCGACCGCCGTACGGCGGCGCCGCTTTCCAGTCGTCGCGCAGCCCGTTGCCGACCGCCTCGGGCAGCTGGCCCAGCACGGCGAGCATCGACTCGAGATCGTCCTCGGGATCACCCTCGAACGCCAAGTCCATGCGCCGCGACAGGTCGAGGAAGACGTCACTATTGGGCCGCGATTCGCCTACCGCATCGATCACGGGCTTACCCAGCTGCAGCGTGATCGGTCCGTAGCCGCGCGCGAAGTCGTAGTGCTCGAGAAACGTCGTGGCCGGCAGTACCACATCGGCGTACAGCGCCGAGTCGGTCATCACCTGGTCGAAGACCACCGTGAACAGGTCGTCGCGTTCGAAGCCGCGAATCACGCGCCGCTGGTCGGGCAGGATCGCCACCGGGTTGCAGTTATAGACGAACAGCATGTTGATCGGGGCGCCCTCCGGTTCGGTGAGCATGCGGCCGACCTTGTTCATGTTGATGGCGCGGGTCGGCGGCTCCTGGTCCTTCAGCCACGTGCGGTCGATGTCCCACGAGGCCGAGTTGCTCATCGAGAAGCCGCCGCCGCGCACGCCGAACTTGCCGGCCACCGCCGGCAGGGCCAGCACCGCCGCTGCCGCGCTGCCGCCGTTGCGGTTGCGTTCGAGGCCCCAGCCGCACTTGACGAGCGCCGGCGACGTTTTCGCGTACCGCTCCGCGAAGCCGCGCAGCTGTCCGGCATCGATGCCGCTGACCTCCGCCGCCCGCGCGAACGTCCACGGTTCGGCCTTCTTGCGCAGATCGGCCGCGCCCGTGGTGTGCTGGTCGAGGAACGCCTGGTCGGCCAGTCCCTCCTCGAACAGGTAGCGATGAATCGCCAGGGCCACCGGCAGGTCGGTGCCCGGCCGCACCGCGAGGTGCAGGTCGGCCTGGCGGGCCACGGTGGTCGCGCGCGGGTCGAGCACCACCACGTAAGCACCGTGGTCGCGCGCTTCTTTCAGGAACGGCATCAGGTGAATGCCCGACACCCCGGGATTCACGCCCCAGACGATGATCATCCGGGCCGCCGGGTAGTCTTCGTAGCTGACCGACGCCATTTTGCCGTAGAGGCCCAGGTTGGCGGCGCCGGTCGGCGCCGCGCACACGGTGCGCAGCAGTCGCGACGTGCCGAGGCGCCGGAACAGGATCGCATCCGCGTAGTCCTGCGTCATGAAGCCGTTGGAGCCGCCGTAGCACAACGGCAGAATCGTCTCGGCGCCGCCCGCCTCGCGCGCTTCGCGCATCTTCCCCGCCACGAGCTCGAGCGCATCGTCCCAGGTCACGCGCCTGAACTGGCCCGAGCCCTTCGGACCACGCCGCACCGCGGGATACAGGAGCCGGTCGTCGCCGTACACCCGCTCGTGGAACGTTCGCACCTTGGCGCAGATGAAGCCGTTGGTGATGTGGTTGTCGCGGGACCCATCGATCTTGGTGATGCGGCCGGAGCGCAGCGTGACGTCGAGGGTGCACGCGTCCGGGCAGTCGAGCGGACACGCGGTCTGGACGTTCGATTCGGTGGGGGCGGCTGCCGGCTTTGCCATGGTCCTAGAATATAGGCACGGCGCGCGTACCCCAAGTGGTGATCATCGGCGGTGGCTTCGCCGGGCTCGCGGCCGCCCGGCAGCTCCGCAACGTCGAGTGCGAGGTGACGATCATCGATCGTCACAACCACCACGTGTTCCAGCCATTGCTCTACTAGGTGGCGACCGCCGGCCTGTCACCGGGCGACATCGCCTCGCCGATCCGCTGGATTCTGCGCAAGCAACCGAGACTCCGGGTGCTGCTCGGCACGGTCGAGCGCATCGATAGCGCCGCGCGCAAGGTCTGGATGGATGGCCGTGACGCCGTGCCGTACGACTACCTGATCGCGGCGGCCGGCGCCACCCACTCGTACTTTGGCCACGACGAGTGGAGCGGCGCGGCGCCCGGCCTGAAGACGCTTGTTGATGCGCTGGCGATTCGGCGGCGGTTGCTGACGTTCGTGATCATCGGCGGCGGCCCGACCGGAGTCGAGATGGCCGGCGCGTTGGCGGAGATCGCGAAACAGGCGCTGCGCTCCGAGTTCGCTGCGATCGACCCGGCGTCGGCCCGCTGGGCGTGGACGTGCGCGAAGGCGCTGCCGTGACCCACGTCGAGGAGGGCGCTGTGGTGATCGGAGACGAGCGCATCGACGCGCACACCATCCTGTGGGCCGCCGGCGTCGCCGCCGCGCCGATTGGACGCGGCCTGGGGCCCGGGCCTCGATCGCGCCGGCCGTGTGAACGTGGATCCCGATCTGACGGTGCCGGGGCACCCCGGCGTGTTCGTGGCGGGCGACCTGGCGAACTTCTCCCATCAGACCGGCAAGCCGCTGCCGGGCGTCGCGCAGGTGGCCAAGCAGCAGGGCACCCACGCCGCCAGGAACATCGCCCGCCTCGTCCGCGGCGAAGCGACCCGTCCATTCCGGCACCTCGATCCCGGGAACATGGCGACAATCGGTCGCGCCAACGCGCTCGGCCCCTGCCTGATCGTCCGCCAGCTTGGGGCTGGCGGCATGGGCGTGGTGTGGCGGGCTGAAGACACGCGGCTGCAGGACAAGGTCGCGCTCAAGACCGTCAAGGGGGCTGAGCGCCAGATTCGGTGCTATTCTCTCGCTGTCTCGCGCGCCCCCCGAATAGCTGTGCAGATAGGCAGCGCCGTTGGACCGTACCGGATTCTTCACCACCTGGGTTCTGGTGGCATGGGATCGGTGTGGCTGGCCGAAGACACCCGCCTGCATCGCCAGGTCGCGCTCAAGACCCTGCGGGCCGCGGACGATGACGATGCGCCGGCCCGCGCCCGCTTGATGCGCGAGGCCCGCGCCGCCGCCGCCCTGAATCACCCCAACATCGCCACCGTCTATGACGTGCTCGAAGACGACGGGCAGGTCGTGATCGTGTTCGAGTACGTGGAAGGGGAGACACTGGCGGCGCGTCTTGCCCGCGGTCCGCTGGCGGCGCCCGAGGCCGTGGAGTTTGGTGGCCAGATGGCCGGGGCGCTGGTCGTCGCGCACGCACACGGGATCGTGCACCGCGACCTCAAGCCCGCCAACGTGATCGTGACCGCCGGGGGGCAGCTGAAGGTTCTC
>JBEGVQ010000170.1:0-20572 GCA_041178345.1 Acidobacteriota bacterium
CGCCTAGCAGCGCGACCGGTAGACGGACGCTTGCTTCCGAAATGGGCAGCCCGGCAAGCGCCGCTGCCGTCAGGTAAATCACGGCAGGGTCGCGCCCGGCCGGAAACTCGGGCTCGGTAAAAAAAATCGGTAGCAGCCGCCCTGACAGATCGCGCCCCGACGTCGAGATCGAGATCGACTGCAACGCGAACTGCATTTCGTCGTGCATGAGGTAGGCGGGGGAATAGCCCAGCCTGGTGGCATACAACACGGTCGCCGCCATCGTCACGGCGGCGACCAGTAGCAGCGTCGCCCGGCGCATCTAGGCGCCGCCCGGTTTCGCGGCGTATTTGCCGATCAGGCGGTAGCGCGCGCGCCGGCTGATGCCCAGGCGGCGCGCCGCCAGCGACTGGTTGCCACCGGCGCTGTCGAGAGCGGCCGCGACCGCGCCGGCATCCGGAGGCGGGCCCGGTTCGTCATCGGCGACCACCACCGGCACGGGCGTCGAGACGTTGTTCAAATCTGAACTGTTCAGGCACGTGCGGGGCGCCGTCACGGCGGCTGCCGAGCAGTTGACGGTGAAGACCCTCTTGGCGCTGGGTGGTCCCAGGGTGTGCAGTGCCCGGGCCACCAGCTCCCTACCGGTGCCAGTTTCGCCTGTAATGAGCACCGTCCGGACAGAGGGCGCCGGCCGGCTGCTCACGCGGAACAGTTCACGCATCGCCGGGAAACGGCCGATCATGCCGCACACTTCGAGGTGCGCGGCCAGCGCGGCATCACCGTCAAACACCGACGTGCGGTCCAGAAACTGCTGCCGCATGGCGCCCATCAGCATCCGCACCCGGAGCGGCGGATCTGCTGGTCGTCATCGACCGGCAGCAGCAAGGGACGCGGATCGAGAGTGGTGGCTGCACGCATATGGAACAGCGGCGAGGGCCACTCGGCGGCGATTTGCCCTCGGACGCCTTCCTAGTTTAGCGGGATTGACCGCGTGGCGGCAGTGCCTTAGCTGGCTTTCTTGAGCTCACTCAGCAGCGCCTGAATCGCCCGCGCATACGAGGCGTCGGCCGCCGCGTGGGCCTTCATGTACTCGGCCTCCGACATCTTGTCTTCGCGCCAGTTACCGTCGAAGCGCATGGACTTGGCCGCCAGGTCGTGCGAGTCCGCGGGCCCCTGCTTGGCGGCGGGCTTGGCCCTGAGGCCGTCGGCGCCCAGATCGGTGACGAAGTTACGCGACTCGACGACCGAGGCGCTGTTGAGGTCCAGGTAGACCTCCTTGTAGTCCTTCCCGATGAGTTTCTCGTTGACCACGGCCGGCGCCGTCGTCCGGGCCCACACCACCATCAACGTGCCGGGGTAACTCAGGGCGCCCACGAACTCTTCGAGGCTATCGGGCATGCGCGCAGCGATGCTGTCGAGCTTCTTATCGGCCAGCAGCTGAGCCAGCTCTTTGGCGAGCGCCGCCGATTGTGGTTCTTGGGCGAACGCCGGCGTGGCTAGGGCCGTGACGAGCAGCGCTGGGACGACGAGGAGCCGAGTGACGGACCGGGACACAAATTTCATGCCCTCATTTAACACATTTAACGCGCCGAAGCCTAGGGCCAAGGCGGCGTCAGCCGATGAAAAGCGATTCTTCGTCGTCCACCACCGGCCGGCTGGCCTGCCGGCGGCGCGAGGCTTCGCGCAGGCCGCGGAGCGAATCGATCACCGCCGAGACCCCGGCGAAGATCGCGATGCCCTGCCTGGCCGGGCCGATGACGAACGACTGCGCAGCGGCCAGCGTCTGGTCCACACGCTCCGTTAAGTCGGCAAACACCTGGTCGAAGCGCTCGACCTGCCTGGCCGCCAGCGCGGCCGTCCGGGCTGCCTCGGTCGTGACCGCAGTCAGGTTGGCCAGCAAGGGCTTGACGTCCTGCTCCAGTTGCGTCGCGAGCCGATCGACCCGCCGGGCGAGGCGGATCCCGGCGACGATGGCGGCGACCTGGATCAGCGCCATCAGCAGCACCGCAAACGCGATCACGCCCAGGAAGAGTTCGCCGGTGTCGCTCACGCCTGCTCGCCCCGTTCGCGCGCCTGCTGAAAAGCCTCACGGCCGCGATCGACGGCGGTGACGAGGTTCTCGCGCTGGCGCTCGTAGTACTCGCGGCCCTGGTCCATGGCCTCGCGCGCCTTGTCCTTGCTGTCGCGCGCCTTCTTGCCCAGGTACTCGCGGGTCTCCTCGCCAGAGGCCGGCGCGAACAGGATGGCCACAGCCGCGCCAGCCAGGGCGCCGACCACGAACGCAATCATCACGCTGCTGCCGCTGTTGTCTTTCGACATGAGACTCCTCAGAAAATGCTGACTTTCACGTTGAGGTACTTCTTCGGATCCTTCTTGATCTCGGCGATCAGCGCCTTGATCTCGGCCACCGCTCCGTTCATGTTCTCATATAACTGTTTGTCATGCAGCAGCTGGCCGGCGGTGCCCTCGCCATCGTTGAGCTGTTGCAAAACCGTGTCGAGGCGCGCAGTCATCCCGTCGATGCGCTCATAGAGCGCATCGTCGTTCAGGAGCCTGCCGGCGGTGCCCTCGCCGCGATTGAGCCGCCCGGTCATGGCCTCGAGGTTTGAGGACGTCTGGCTCAGGCTCTTCGCAAGCGCCGGGTCGTTCATCAACTGGCCGAGGCTGCCCTCGCCACTGCGCAGCTTGCCGGTGATCACGTTGAGGTTGGCCAGTGAAGCCTCGAGTTCGTTGTACATCTGGGGGTCGTTGGCGAACTTGCCGATCGAGCCCTTGCCATCGGTGACGTTTCGCGCCACGCGTTCGGCCGCCTGCACGAAGCTCTCGAACTCCCGGTAGATGGTGTCGTCGGTGAACAGCTTGCCGACGGTGCCCTTGCCGGCCCGCAGGTCCGAGATCAAGAGTTTCGCTTCGTTGAGGCCCGCGGTGGCCTCGGTGGTCAGTTGCGCGATGCTGCCCTCGGCGACACCCGAGTTCACGTAGCCCCACTCCGGGATGGGCGTGCCGCCAATGCCGGCCGAGATGTCGACCGCGCCTTCGCCGAGCAGCGAGATGCTGCCGAGCACGGCATTCGAGCGGTCGGTCACGAGCGGCATGTACTCGTCCTTGACGCTGAACCACACCTCGACACCGGTGTCGGACAGGATGACCTGGTCGACCGTGCCCACCTGGACGCCGGCGACCCGCACCGGCGACCCCGCCATCAAGCCGGCTACGTTGCCGAAGCGCACCTTCAGCGAGTAGTTCTGCCACGGCATGCCGCCCCCGCCGCCGACGGCGAAAATCAACAGGCCCGCCATGATCAGCGCGAACACGGCGATGATGCCAAACTTCAGCTGGGCCCAGGCGAGTGAATGAGTGCGCGGCATGGTGCGGTGGTCCCCTTACGAAAGAAACGTCTGCATGTACTCGTCGGTCGAGGCCCGCAATTCGTCGGCCGAGCCCTCGAAATGAATCGTGCCGTCCTTCAGCATGACAAAGTCGGCCTGGCTGACCTTCGACTGGTCGGCGGCGGTCATTTCCAGCTCGCCGCTGCTGTTGCGGGCGGCCGCGTGGGTCGCCACGTAGAAGGCGTCGCGCAGCTGGTGAGTCACGATCACCGAGGTCACGGCCTCGAGGTCCCGCAGCTTGATGATCTCGGCGTCGATGGTCAGCGAGGTGATGGGGTCGAGACCGGTGGTGGGCTCGTCGTACAGCAGCAAGGTCGGTTTCGCGGCCATGGCGCGGGCAATCGCCACGCGGCGGCGCTGGCCGCCCGACAGCTCTGACGGTTGCTTGTCGATGTGCTCGCCCAGGCCAACGAAGCCAAGGACCTCTTCCACCCGCTGGCGCACGTCCGGCAGCGGCAGCGTGGTCTCCTCGTAGAGCTTGTAGCCGACGTTCTCGCCGACCGTGAACGAGTCGAACAGCGCGCCCTCCTGGAACACCATGCCCATGTGGTGGCGCACGCCCATCAACTGCTGTTCGGTCATCTGGTCGACTTGGTGGCCGAGCACCCAGATCGTGCCGGAATCGGGCTTGAGCAGCCCCAGCATCAACTTGAGGATGGTCGACTTGCCGGCGCCGCTGGCGCCGAGAAAGATCTTGGTGTGGCCGGCGCGCACATCGAACGTGACGTCCTTCAGGATGACCTTCTCATCGAATGCCAGGCACACCTTGTCGAACAGCACCACCGGAGCGTGGGGCTCGGCCAGCTCGACCGCGACGCCGAATTCATCGAGGCTCTTGTGACGCATCAGAAGAAGATCGAGATTAACAGCCGGGTCAGGAAAAAGTCGACCACCAGTACCACCACCGACGCCGCCACCACCGCGTTGGTCGTCGACCGGCCGACGCCCTGGGTACCGCCGCTGGTGCGCAGGCCGACGTGGCAGCCGATGGTCACGATGACGAAGCCGAGGAAGAATGGCTTAATCAGCCCCATCCAGACGTCCTGGATGTACAGCCCTTCGACCACCGAGCTCCAATAGACACCCGACGGCACGCGCAACTGCGTCAGCGCAATCAACCAACCGCCGGACAAGCCCACCGCATTGGCGACCACCGTCAGGATCGGACACATGATGAAACCCGCGAGCACGCGCGGCACCACCAGCTTGCGAATCGGGTCGGTGCCGAGGGCGCGCAGGGCGCTGATCTGTTCGGTCACCATCATCGAGCCCAGTTCGGCGGCAATGCCCGAGCCGACGCGGCCGGCCAGCATCAGCGCCGTCAGCACCGGGCCCAGCTCCTTGATCATCGACGCGCTGACCAGGCGGCCGACGAAGGGCCGGGCGCCAAACTGGTCGAGCGTCATGCCTGACTGCAGGGCCAGCACGGCGCCCGTGAAGAAGCCGGTCAGGATCACCACCGTCAGTGAGCCGAGACCGATGACGTCGATCTGCTCCATCACGTCGCGGGCATAGAAGGGCCGCGACATCGCTCCCTTGATGGCGGCCAGGCATAACTTGAAGTATTCCTGGACCTCGAGCAGGGCGTTCTTGAGCCACTCGCTCAGCCAGGGTTGGCGCGTGTTGCTCATGCCTGGCTCAGCCCCAGTTCGCGCGCCTTCAGTCCGCGTATCTGATCGCGCAACGCCGCCGCCTTCTCGAAGTCCAGGTTGGCCGCGGCGCCCTTCATCTGGGCGTCGAGGGTGACGATGTGGGCATCCAGTTCGGCCTGGGTCCGGAAGACCGGCTTTTCGCGCGGGTCGACGATCGACGAGTAATCCCGGTCGTAGACGCTCGACAAGACGTCGTCGATGGCCTTGACGATACTGGTCGGGGTAATCCCGTGTTCCTCGTTGTAGGCCGCCTGCCGGGTGCGGCGGCGTTCGGTTTCGCTGATGGCGGCGCGCATGGAATCGGTGTGACGGTCCGCATACATGATCACACGGCCGTTGAGGTTTCGCGCCGCGCGGCCCGAGGTCTGGATGAGGGCGCCGGCCGAGCGCAGGAAGCCCTCCTTGTCGGCGTCGAGAATGGCCACCAGCGACACTTCCGGCAGGTCCAGGCCCTCGCGGAGCAGGTTGATGCCGACTAGCACGTCGAACACGCCCCGCCGCAGGTCGCGCAGGATCTCGATCCGCTCGAGCGTATCGATGTCCGAGTGCAGGTAGCGCACCTTGACCCCGAGTTCCTGGTAGTACGTGGTCAGGTCCTCGGCCATCCGCTTGGTCAGGGTCGTGACCAACACCCGCTCCTGGCGCGAGGCCCGGTCACGAATCTCCATCAACAGGTCGTCAACCTGGCCCTTGACCGGCCGCACTTCCACGGGCGGGTCCATCAGGCCGGTCGGGCGGATGACCTGTTCGACCACGACGCCGCCGGCCATCTTCAGCTCGTAGGGACCGGGCGTGGCCGAGACATAGACCAGCTGACCGACCCGGTCTTCCCACTCCTCGAAGTTGAGCGGGCGGTTGTCGAGCGCGGATGGCAGGCGGAAGCCGTACTCGACCAGCACTGCCTTCCGCGAGCGGTCGCCGTGATACATGCCGCGAATCTGGGGCACGGTCTGGTGGCTCTCGTCAACCACCACCAGCGCATCGGCCGGCAGGTAGTCAAGCAGCGTGGGCGGCGGCTGCCCCGCCGAGCGCTGGGTCAGGTGCCGGGAGTAATTCTCGATCCCGTGGCAGTAGCCGATCTCCCGGATCATCTCGAGGTCGAACATCGTTCGCTGGTGCAGCCGCTGCGCCTCGAGCACCTTGCCATTGCGCTCGAGATCGCCGCGGCGTTCTTCCAGCTCCGCCTTGATGGTCACCACGGCTTCCTTTAGTCGCTCGCGCCCGGTGACGAAGTGCGACTTGGGAAACACGGTGGTGCGGTCGTGACGCCGGAGCGCCTTGCCGGTGAGCGGGTCAAACGAGGTGAGCTCGTCGATCTCGTCGCCGAACAGGCCGATGCGTAACGCAAACTCTTCGTACGACGGATAGACCTCGATGATGTCGCCGCGCACCCGAAAAGTGCCCCGGCTGAACTCCAGGTCGTTGCGCTCATACTGGATTTCGACGAGCTTACGGAGGACCTGGTCTCGTTCGATGCGCTGGCCCTTCTCGAGCGGCATCACCAGGCCGTAGTAGGCATCCGGCGAGCCGAGGCCATAGATGCACGAGACGCTGGCGACGATGATGACGTCGCGGCGTTCGAAGAGCGAGCGCGTGGCCGAGAGGCGCATGCGGTCGATCTCCTCGTTAATCGTCGATTCCTTCTCGATGTAGGTGTCGCTGGAGGGCATGTAGGCCTCCGGCTGGTAGTAGTCGTAGTAGCTGACGAAGTACTCGACCGCGTTCCCGGGGAAGAACCGGCGGAACTCCTGGAACAGCTGGGCCGCCAGCGTCTTGTTGTGGGCCATCACCAGCGTCGGCCGGTTCACGCGGTCGATGACCTGCGCCATGGTGTAGGTCTTGCCCGATCCGGTCACGCCGAGCAGCACCTGGTGCTTGTCGCCGCGGGTCAGGCCGTCAACCAGCTCGGGTACAGCATGCACCTGATCGCCGGCGAGCTCGAAGTCTGACGCGAGGACGAAACGGTCGGAGACGGTGGGCATGGTGGCGTGTGCCAGAGCACACCATCGTACCCTAATTCTGCGAGCTCTTGTATGGGGCGAAATAGCCCTTCCGGGCGCGGACGCGGGTGTCGGGCCGCTTCACCTTGATCTCGACCTTGCGCCATGCGCCGTCAGCGGCTGTGTTGTCCGACAGGTAGCCAAGGTGGTACTGCCCGGCGAGCTCGGCGAGCACCTGGTCATACGCGTCATCGACGCCCTTCATGCTCGAGGGAAAAAACGCCTGGCCGCCGGTGACCTCGGTCAACTGCATCAAGGTCATCTGCAGCAGCTGCCGCGACGAGCCGGAGTTGCCGACGAAGCCAATGGCGTAGACCGTCACCGGCGACGCCCGCAGCAGCGTCAGGGTCTCGCCGAGGCTCAGCACCGACCGCGAGTCGGCGCCGTCGGTGTACATCACGAGCACGCGGCGGCCCTCCTGCTGATCGACCCCGTCCAGGAAGGTGCCGAGCGCGTCGTAGAGAGCCGTCCAGCCCTCGGGCTTGCGCTGGCGGATGCGCTCGACCAGCCGCGGGAAGTCGCGTTGCGGATAGCGCGTGATCCGCACTTGCGTGTCGAAGTCGACCAGGGTGATGTCTTCGGCGTGCGGCAACAGGTTCAGGAACTTGATCGATGCGCCTTGCGCGAGCTTGAGGTCGGTCTGCATGCTGCCGCTGGCGTCGAGCATCAGCCCCACGTGCAGCGGCAGCGCCGTGTCCCCGTCACCGACCGCAAAGTAGTTCAGCTCCTCGGGACGGCCGTCTTCAACCACTGCGAAATCGTCGCGGGTGAGGTCGGTGACCAGGTTGCCCCGGCGATCGACCACGGTGACGCCGAAGGTCGTGAGCTCGACACCAGAGCGGAAGCGCTGCTGCCCGCCCAGGGAGGCGGTAAAAGCGGCCACCAACACCACGAAGCCCGCAGCGATGGCCCGTCGCACGGCGCCATGCTACCAAAGCCGGCGGGGATATACTCAGGACATCGTGCGTTGCTTGGCGGTCTGTCACACGGAGCTGGTGGTCCGGCTCCTGGAGGCAGTCCTCACTCCGAACTCGGAGCTCGACGTTTTAGTGGAGAGCCGGGCGCTCGCCCGGCTCTTCGAACATTCGGAACTGCCGGTGTCGGTGGCCGATCCGGCGAGAGTCGACAGCTACGTCAAGGCGGGCCTCTCCCCGATCACCCCGGTCTTTGTTGAGGATAACGGCCGCAAGGGCCTGCGCAAGGTGCTCGAGGCGCTGCGCGGCGCCGGCGGCACGCTGATTTACGTGCTGGGCACCAGCCTCGCCGACGTGCGCCGCACCGAGGAGTTGCGCGACGACTTCCCCGAAGTGACCACCCTCACGCTGGCCGAACTGACCGGCCCGCCGCTGCTGGCCGAACTCGGCCGTTCGGTCACCCGCCAGCGCGTGCAGCAATACCAGCGGTACATGGCCGATGCCGACCGCGTGCTGATCCTGACCCACAACGATCCCGACCCCGACGCCATGGCCAGCGGCCTGGCGCTCCGCACCATCCTGCGCCGCACCCGGCAGACCGCGGTGGTCGGCTGCCTGCAGCCGGTGACGCGGCCCGAGAACCTGCGGATGGTGAAGCTGCTCGACCTCAAGATCGAAACGGTCACGCCCGATCAGTTCAAGGACTTCGACAAGATCGCGCTGGTCGACGTCCAGCCGCATTACTTCCCGGGCCTGCTGCCGCACGTAGACCTGGTGATCGATCACCACCCGGAGCAGCCGGGCTACAGCGCCATCTTCAAGGACATCCGCCCCGACTACGGGTCGACCAGCACCATCCTGACCGAGCACCTGCGCGCCGTCGACATGGACATCTCGGAACGGACGGCGACGGCGATGCTCTACGCCATCAAGTCGGACACCCTGTTCTTCAATCGCCACGCCAACCGCGCCGACCTCGACTCGTTCTCGCACCTGTACCCGCTGGCCGACTCCACGATGATCCGCAAGATGGAGGGCGCGGAAATCACCGCCGAGCGGCTCGACTACCTGATCAAGGGCTGGCAGCAGGGCCGCATGATGGAGCACGTCTTCTGCGCGTTCCTCGGCGAGCCGCCGCGCGACGACTTCATCCCGTACGTGGCGGACTTCTACCTGCAGTTGGAGAACGTCCAGTGGACGGTGATCAGCGGCGTGGTGAACGACTCCTTCGTGGTGTCGGTGCGCAACCTGGGCTTCTCGCGCAATGCCGGCGACTTCGTGCGCCGCTGGTTCAGCGGCATTGGCAGCGCCGGCGGCCATCGCACCATGGCCAAGGCGGTGGTGCCGCTCGAGGCGTTCCAGGAGAAGTTCGGGACCTACGAAGGCAGCCGCATCAACCAGCGGATGCTGGAACTCGTGCTGGAGTTCCTGCACGAGACCCGCGACAAGTAGAGCCAGACGGTCAGCACTTCAGTACTGGCTATCCAAGCGCCTGCTCGATGTCCGCGATCAGGTCCGTCGCGTCTTCGAGACCGATCGACATCCGGATCATCCCCTTCGACACGCCTGCCGCGACCAGTTCCTCGTCGGTGAGGCCGTACTGCGACGTCAGGATCGGCAGGCTGCAGATGCTCTCGACGCCGCCCAGGCTGGCGGCCCGCTTGATCAGCTTCAGCTGGTCGAACACCCGGAAGGCTGCCTCCCGGCCGCCCCTCACGTCAATCGTGACCACGCCGCCGAACCCGCTCATCTGCCCGGCCGCAATGGCGTAATCCGGGTGTGACGCGAGGCCCGGGTAGTACACCCGCTCCAGCGCCGGATGGTGCTCGAGGTGCTGCGCGACCGCCAGGGCATTGGCGTTGTGTTGCGCGACGCGCAGCGGCATGGTCTTCATGCCGCGGCCCAGGGCAAACGCCGGCAGCGGGTCCATGATGCCGCCCAGCAGGCGGCGGGCCTTGGCCAGGGGCGCGATCATCGCCTTCGCGCCCGATAACGCCCCGCCAGTGACATCGCTATGGCCATTCAGGTATTTGGTGGCGCTTTGCATCGACAGGTCGATGCCCATCGACAACACTGGCTGGTTGAGGGCGCTGGCGAAGGTGTTGTCGACGACGGACAGCACGCCGGCCTTCCTGCACGCAGCGGCGACCTTGCGCACGTCCACGCAGCGCAGCGTCGGGTTGATCGGCGACTCAAACCACACCATCCGCGTCCTGGGGCCAATCACCGTCGCCAGGTCGGCGAGCTGCTCAAGGGTAATGAAGCGGCGCTCGACGCCGAACTTCGTCATCAGGTCCTCGATGACGTGGAACGTGCCGCCGTAGATGGCCGCGCCGCACAGGATCTCGTCTCCCGGCTTGAGCAGGGTCAGCAGCGCCGTCGAGATCGCCGCCATGCCGGAACTGAACAACAGCGCCGCTTCCGCACCGTCGACCGCCGCCACCTTCTCCTCGACCGCCACCACGGTCGGGTTCTCGTAGCGCGAATAGAGATAGCCGTTCAGCTTCCCTTCCTGGTACTTGACGACGTCGGCCACCGAGTCGAACACGAACGTGCTTGTCTCGTAGATGGGCACGGTCAGCGACGGCGTCGCGCCGGTATCGATCCGTTCGCCGGCATGAATCAGTTCGGTGGCAGGCTTCATCAGCATCCTCTATGACCAATACTCGTCGGGGTCGCGGCTCACTTGCGTCATGCGGTCGCCCGAGGCGCCGACGACGGGTTCGATGAACTGGCGATAGGCGTCCTCGAAGCCGCGTTCCATCAGTTCGTCGAGCGTCTGCACCCGGTCCGACTTCTCGTCGTATGCACCGGTGAGATCGAGCGGCCGGATCGGGTTGTGCGACGGACGGATGACATAGACGCCCTGGAAGCGGTGATGCAGGTGGCGCACGGCGTCACTGAGGGCCGCGGTCTCGGCCGAGGCCAGCTGCTCGCCGACGCGGCCAAGCCCGTCGAGACGCGGCGGCCGCAGCTCGTGGGGACCCGGCGGATCCGGCGTCGCGGCGATAATCACGACCTGCTCCGCGCCGGCGGCCGCCGCCTCTTCGAGCAGGCGCGCCAGGCACGCCGGCCGATCGACCAGCCGATGCGTCTCGCCGCGCCAGTAGGACTCGGGCGCGAACTGGACCAGTCGCGGATCGCTCACGCCCGGTAGGCTCATGGCCGCGGCCAGCACGTCGGCCGTGAACGCCTGCGTGCCGCTCGACAGGTCATGCGCCTCCGCGCGCCGCGACGACACGCCCCCAGGCGGCGGGAACAGCGCCTTGCGGAAGGGATCCCGAACGAGACCGAACACCAGGTCACGATGGGCATCCATGTCGTGTACCACGAGCAACAACTCGCGGAAACCCGGCTGGCCCAGGTTCTCGGCCAGCAACTCGGCATAACGCCGGCTCAAGTCCTTGGCGTCGGGTGTCTTGATGGCGGCCCCGCCTTTCAGCAGCCGCCACACGGTTTCGGTGGCGTGCTGCACCGCGATGCCCGCATCAATCGGCGAGCCCAGGAGCGCCCACGCCCGCCCGCCCGCCGTGCGCCGATGCAGGGGCGCCCGCCACCACGTCAGCCACGCACCAGCAGCCAAGGTCACCACCGCCGCCGCCGACAGCAACGCCGCCAGCCGGGGCACCCACGTCGGCAACACCGCCGGCGAGAACGCCGTGGCCAGCGTCTCGATGAACGACTGTACCAAGCGCGCGCCGGCCTCGAGGCCGGCCATGCCGAGCACCAGGGCGATGGGGTACACGATCAGGCCCAGCATGATCA
The DNA here is from genome assembly GCA_041178345.1 of Acidobacteriota bacterium. GTDB lineage: Bacteria > Acidobacteriota > Vicinamibacteria > Vicinamibacterales > UBA2999 > 12-FULL-67-14b. Next base: position 11,700 of record JBEGVQ010000170.1, read on the forward strand.
CCGCCGCGGGAACGGCGAGCACGGCCACCAGCGCGGCTGCCAGCCATCGCAGCACCCGGAACGGCCACCGCCAGCGATACAGGATGGCCACTGGCGGCGACCGCCAGAAGCCGCCGGCGTCCCAGAGCTGCGCGCTGCCATCGACCGCGGCCAGCACGGCCGCCATGGCGCCCATGCCGCGGCCGCCCACGATGTCGATCTTGACGCCCGCTTCCTGAATGGCGCGCATGGCGCCGGCGTGGTACGCGCCGTCAGCCCCCGTTCCAGTGAACAGGAGCGCGGTGCGGCGTTCTGGGGAATACGAGTCGCGTGGCTCGCTCACGGCCGTCGCCTGCTAGTCGTCGTGAATGGTGACGAGCTTGAGGATCTCAAACGTGCGCGTGCCGTTGGGGGTGGTCACGCTGACCGAGTCGCCCTCTTCCTTGTTGAGAATGGCGCGGCCGATCGGCGACGAAGTGGAGATGAGGCCCTTTTCGGCCTCCGCATCCTCGGGCATCACGAGCTGGTACACGATCTCTTGATCCTTCTCACGCAGCGTCACGACCGACCCAAAGCCCGCCTTGCCGTGCGGAATACGATCCATGTTCATCAGCGCGATTTCACTCATGCGCCGCTTCAGCATGGCGATGCGCGCGTTGACGAGGGTCTGGCGCTCTTTCGCGGCCTGATACTCCGCGTTCTCGCGCAAGTCGCCGAGTTCGCGCGCACGCTGGATCTCCTTAGGGAGTTCCATGTGCAGCTCACGCTCATAGGCGTTGAGCTCGTCTTCAAACCGCTTAAGGAGTTTTTCCTTCATCGCGTAAAGACCGACTGTAGCACAATTGCCCAGAGCCTCCGGCGCACCCGCCCATGACCGCCATCACCAGCCGCCACCACCCCATCGTCAAGCAGTTCCGCGACGCCGCCCGCGGCGGCGACCTCATGCTGCTGGACGGATGGCACCTACTGGCGGAAGCGGTGGGCGCGGGCCTCGTGGTCGAGACGCTGGCGGTCTGCGGTCCGCCAACGGCGGATGAGCAAACGCTGATCGACCGGGCAGGCCGAGGACACGCGCGCGTCGTCGAGGTGTCGGGCGCGGTGCTGAACGCGCTGTCGCCGGTCAACTCGCCCACGGGCGTCGTGGCCACCGCGCGCAAGCCGGACATTGACAGTGCGGCCGTGCTGGTGCCGCCACCCGCGCTGGTCATCGCCGGCTTTGGACTGCAGGACCCGGGCAACGCTGGTGCGGTGATTCGATCCGCGGCCGCCGCCGGCGCGACCGGCGTGGTCTTCGATGAGCTGAGCGCCGACCCGTGGAGCTGGAAGGCGCTGCGCGCGTCAATGGGCGGCGTCTTTCACCTGCCGGTCGTGCGCAGCCGCCATCCGCTCGGGGCCGCCGACGAGTGGCGGGCCGCCGGCGTCACGCTGATCGCGGCCGTGCCCCGCGGCGGCGTTCCCATGCACCAGGCGAACCTCACCGGCCCGGTCGCGGTGTTGATGGGCGGCGAAGGACCGGGGTTGCCCGCCGACGTGCTGTCGGCGGCCGACGCCCGCATCTCCATCCCGATGGCCGGCGCCATGGAATCACTGAATGTGGCCGTGGCGGCCGCGCTGATCCTGTACGAAGCGCGGCGGCAGCGCGCGCTTGGCGCGCCGACGCCCTTCGGCGAAGGCGGCCGATGAGCCTGTTCGACGACCCGCCCGCCCCGGTTGACCCGAAGACGGTGCCGCTGGCCGAGCGCATGCGCCCGCGCACCCTCGACGAGATCGTCGGGCAGGACGACGTGATTGCCGCCGGCCGTCCGCTGCGCGAGATGATCGAGCGCGATTTGCTGCAGTCGATCATCCTGTGGGGCCCGCCGGGCACCGGCAAGACCACGCTTGCCCGCTTGATCGCCGATCTCACCAAGGCCGAGTTCATTGCCTTCAGCGCCGTGCTCGCCGGCATCAAGGAAGTGAAGGACGTGATGGCCGCCGCCGAGCAACGCCGGCGCATGACCGGCCGGCGCACGATCGTCTTCGTGGACGAGATTCACCGCTTCAACAAGGCGCAGCAGGACGCCTTCCTGCCGCGCGTCGAGAGCGGCGACATCGTGTTGATCGGCGCCACCACCGAGAACCCGTCGTTCGAGGTCAACGCCGCGCTGCTCTCGCGCTCGAAGGTCTTCGTCCTGAAGCTCCTGAGCGAAGCCGCCATCGTCACCATCCTGAAGACGGCGCTGGCGGATCCCGAGCGCGGGCTCGGCAAGCAGCATCCCGAAGCCGACGATGACGCGCTCCGGGCGATTGCGCGGTTTGCGAACGGCGACGCGCGCTCGGCCCTGAACCTGCTGCAGCTTACTGTCTCGTCGGCGAACAACCCGGCCGGACGGCCGCGCCTCGACAAGGCGCTGCTCGAGAAGACGCTGCAGAACCGCACGCTGTTGTACGACAAGACCGGCGAAGAGCACTACAACCTGATGTCGGCGCTGCACAAGTCCATGCGCAACAGCGATGCGGATGCGTCGATCTACTGGCTGGCGCGCATGGTGGAGGCCGGCGAAGACGCGAAGTACATCGCCCGGCGGCTGATCCGGTTCGCGTCCGAAGACATCGGCAACGCCGATCCGCAGGCGCTGACCATCGCGGTCGCGGCGAAGGACGCCGTCCACTTCATCGGCATGCCCGAGGGCAACACGGCGCTGGCGCAGGCGGCGATCTACCTGGCCACCGCGCCCAAGAGCAACGCCGTCTACGCCGCGTACGGCGCGGCCGCCGAAGCAGCCAAGCACGACGTCGCCTCGCCCGTGCCCCTCCACTTGCGAAACGCGTCGACGAAGCTGATGAAGCAGTTGGACTACGGGAAGGGCTACCAGTACGCGCACGACGAGCCCGATGCGGTGGCGAGCATGGATTGCCTGCCGGACAACCTGAAGGGCCGGGAGTTCTACAAGCCGACCGACTACGGCTTCGAGAGAGAGATCAGGAAGCGACTGGCCTGGTGGAAGAACAGGAGGTCAGGAGATCAGAAGTAATTCTGTTTCTCCTAATCTCCTTATCTCTTGTTAAGGCAGCGCGAAGGCGTGGACCTTGCCCTTGCTAATCCCCGCCATCACCGCGATGTACTGCTTGCCATCCAGCTCGTAGCTGATCGGCGTTGCGACGCCCTGTCCCAGCTGCGTTTCCCACAGCGTCTTGCCGCTCAGCGGATCGAGAGCGAAGAATTTGCCGCCGCCGTTGCCGACGAAGATCAGCTGGCCCGCCGTGGACAACGCGCCACCGGCCGGCTGGAACGGAATCTTCCACGCCGCCTTCTGCGCCACGGGATCCCACGCCACGAAGAAGCCGCCGGGAGGCGGTGCCTTGGGGTCGGGCGGAGGCGGCGGAACGGGCTTGCTGCCCGCGGGCGTGCCGCGGCGAATGCCGAGGTTCCACTGCCCCTCCTTGAACTCGAACTTCTCTTCCATCGCAAACGCCGAGCTGGTTTCCTGGCCCGGGTAATACACCAGGCCGGTGGTCGGGTTGAACGCCATGGGCGGCCAGTGGTGCGCGCCGACGGGTGACGGCGACAGGCGCACCGGCGTAAAGCGGTAGCGCGCGGCCTCGGTTTCGATCGGCCGGCCGGTGTCCATGTCGATGGAGGTCGCCCACGACGTGTAGACGAACGGCGCACCCGAGATCAGCTTGCCGGTCGCGCGATCCAGCACATAGAAGAAGCCGTTCTTCGGCGCCTGCATCAGCACCTTGCGCACCTGGCCGGCAATGGTCAGGTCGGCCAGGATCATCGGCTGCGCCGAGTTGTAGTCCCAGTTGTCGCCGGGCGTCGTCTGGTAGTGCCACACGTACTTGCCGGTGTCGGCGTTAAGCGCCACGATCGACGCCAGGTACAAATTGTCGCCGCCGCCCGGGCTGCGGTGGTTCGCGTTCCAGGGCGAGCCGTTGCCCGTGCCGACGTAGACCAGGTTCAGCTCCGGGTCGTAGGCAATGCCGTCCCACGGCGTGCCACCGCCGCCGAACTTCCACCACTGGCCGGTCCAGGTCTTGGCCGCGGCCGCCATTGACTCGTCTTCGAACGGCTTTGATGGGTCGCCGGGAATCACGTACCACTTCCACGCCTGCTTGCCGGTGGCGGCGTCGTAGGCGGCCAGGAAGCCACGCACGCCGAACTCGGCGCCGCCCTGCCCAATCACGACCTTGCCCTTGATGATGCGCGGGGCGCCGGTGATGCTGTAGTCGGTGCCGGGCGGCGTCGTTTGCACCGCCCACACGGGCGCGCCGGTCTCGGCGTCGAGCGCGACCAGGCGGCCATCCAGCAGGCCGACATAGACCCGGCCGTCATAGAGCGCGACGCCGCGGTTGACCGGGCCGCAGCACGGGCGCGGCCCCATCGCCTCGAAGCCGCCGCGTACCAGCGCCGGGTCGTACTTCCACTTCACCTTTTTCGTGCGCAGATCGATGGCGTAGACCTGGCTCCAGGTTGACGTGCCGTAGAGCACGCCGTCAAACACCAGCGGCGTGGTCTCGAGCTTGCCGTCAGACCCGACTTCGACCGCCCAGCTTTCCGCCAGCCTGGTCACATTGGCCTGATCGATTTGCTTGAGGGGGCTGTGGTGCGTCTCCGCGTAATCGCGGCCGTAGCCGACCCAGTCGCCGTCGGCCGGCTTCAACATGGTTGCGTCGGTGACCGTCGGTGCCGCCTGCTGCCCCTGGAGGGCCGTCACCGCCACGCATCCAACCAAGCCGGCTGCCACCCAGCCCGCCCAACGCCTTGTCACGCTCATGAGGACATCTCCCGCCGTGGATTATAGGGGAAGCCGGGGTCTGACCCCGAGTGGGTATTCCCCAAGGGGTCTGGCCCTGTCGCGATCAGAGCTTCAGACCAGCCAGAAACTCGTTCAGGGCGGAGATCACGGTGTCCGGCACGTTGTGGCCGCCGGCAAAAGCAAGCCACGTCACGTCGAGGCCGGCGTCCGTCAACCGGGACTGGAACCGCTCCATCGTCGCGAACGGCAGCACGCCATCGCTGCGGCCGTGCGCAATGAAGACCGGCATCATCCGGCGCCGGGCGAACCCCTCGCCCCAGGCGGCCTCGTTCACGGTGGTGCCACCAAGCAGCACCAGCGCCACCAGCGGCTGATCGGTCTGGAAGGCAATCTCGGCACTGACCATCGCCCCCTGCGAGAAGCCGCCGAGGACCACCGGGCCGGGCTCCTTGTCGAGCAGGTTGCGCACCAGCCGCGAGGCCACCGTAATGCCGCTCGGCTTGGCGGTCGAGAAATCCGGGTATCGCTGCCCACTGGGAATGTGGCCCTCGATGTTGAGCCACCACCACCCGCGCGCGCCATTGGGTCCGAGCAGCGGGCCCTGCGGGAAGACGAGGCGGCCGTTCAGCGGCACTTGAAGTTTGTGCTGGAACTGCAGCCAGTCACCGCCCCGAGAGCCGTAGCCGTGCAGCAGCACGAGCGACGCGGGACCGTCGCCGCCGCGGACGATGGCGTCGAGCGATGCGACCCGCAACCACAGCCAGGTCACGGCGATGGCCAGTACCGCGACCAGACCGGAAATCAGTAACCAGCGCTTCATACGTTCGCGACCCGCCCCACCCGGCCACCAGCCCTAAATCCGGTCGAAGTTCTTCTCGATCTCTCGCCTGGTGATGCGCAGCATTACCGGCCGTCCGTGCGGGCACACCGTCGAGTACGCGGTGGCGCGCAGCTCCTCGAGAATGTGATGCATCTTTTCAAGCGTCAGCGGGTAGTTGGCTTTCACGGCGGCATGACACGCCGTCGTCGCGGCAATCTGCTTGATCGATTCTTCGAGCCGTAATCCGCGATCCAGGCCTTCGAGATCGTCAGCCAGGGCCCTCAGGGCCGCGTCGCATTCATCACGTGGCAGCAGCGCCGGCATCGCGGTGACCTTGATGCTGTCGCCGCCAAACTCCTCGACCTCGAAGCCGAACTTCGCGAGCGCGTCGGCCCGCGAGATCAGCGCATTGCGCTCGGCCGCCGGCAACTCGAGCATCATCGGCACCAGCATCCCCTGGCCCTCGAGATTCTCGGTGGTGAGGCGCTGCATGATGCGCTCGAACAGCACGCGCTCGTGCGCCACGTGCTGGTCAATGATGCACAACCCCTCATCGTCCATCGCAATGATGAAAGTGTCGCGGAACTGTCCGAGCGCGATCATGGGCCTGACGGCGGGTGGCTCAGGTGCGGCTGGTGCGGTGGCTGGCTCGTAGCGCGGAATCGAGGTGTAACTGGGCGCCGGACCGGGTGGCGCCCAGCGACTCGTGAAGCTGGCCCCGGCCAGCGCGCCGGGAATGGACGGCTGCAATGGCTGGCCCGGCAACACCTCCGAGGTATGGAGCGTCAGCTCGGGCGCGGGCCCCTTGCCGAGTGCATCCCCCAACGCGCGGCGCACCATCTCGTGCACCATGGACTGCTCGCGAAACCGCACCTCGGCCTTGGTGGGGTGCACATTGACGTCGACACGGTCGGGCGGAATATCGAGGAACAGGTGCACTTCGGGGCTGCGCTCTTTGTTCGTCGCGACGCTGTACGAATCAAGAATCGCGTGGGCGATGGTCCGGTCCTTCACGATCCGGCGATTGACGAACACATGCTGCGGTCCGCGCACCGGGCCCTGCTCCGCCAGCGCGGCGATAAAGCCATGCAGGCGCAGTCCGCCGAACTCGCGGTCCACGGCGACCAGGTCCTGGCGATCACCGTAGAGCTGATAGAGCCGGTCCGACAAGCTTGCTACCGGCGGTACCGCCAGGACTTTCCGCCCGGTGCTGATCAGCGTGAAGCCGACCTCGGGGTAACAGAGCGCCAACTGGGTGACAAACCGTGAGACCTGCGCGGCCTCGGCGGCGTCCGACTTCAGGAACTTCCGCCGTGCCGGCAGGTTGTAGAACACGTCGGCGACCTCGACGAGCGTGCCTTCGGGGCCGCCCGACTCGACCACCGACTCGATAATGCCGGCGTTGACGCGGATCTCGGTGCCGCTGTCACTCCCCCGCGCGCGCGTCCGCAGTCGAAAGTGCGAGACTGACGCCATCGACGGCAAGGCCTCGCCCCTGAAGCCGAGGGTGACGATGTGGCCGAGGTCGTCGGCACGCTTGATCTTGCTGGTGGCATGACGCTCGAGGCAGAGCCGCGCATCATCCGGATCCATGCCGATGCCGTCGTCCTCGACACGAATCAACTTCTTGCCGCCGTACTCCACGGTGATGGTGATGCGGGTGGCCCTCGCATCGATGGCGTTCTCGACCAGTTCCTTGACGACCGAGGCCGGCCGTTCGACCACTTCACCGGCGGCGATCTGGTTGGCCAGGTCTTCGGGCAGCCGCGTAATCCGGCCCACTACCACCACCCCGACTTGCGGAACCACACGAACAGCCCGGCGCTCGACAGCATCATCACCACGATGATCTCCCAGAACAGCCACTCCGGCCGGCCGATGAACGTTGGCAACGGCACGTTCATGCCGAACAACCCGGTGATCACGGTCATCGGACCGAACAAGGTAGCAATCACAGCCAGGACTTTCGAGACGTCCGCCAGGCGATTGGAGACGCTCGCGAGGTGGGCATCGAGGATGCCGGTGACCCGATCGTGAAACATGATGCCGTCGTCCGCCATGCGCGCGAACTGATCGTAGACGTCGCGGAACCGGTAGGCCATTTCCTGGTTGATGAGGTCGAACTCGCGCCGGGCCAGGCGGCCCACCGCATCACGCTGCGGCACCAGAATGCGCCTGAGTGCGGTGATGTCGCGCTTGATCGCCAGGATGTCGCCGACCGTGGCGGACGCTGTGTCATCAATCACGCGATCTTCAATGTCGTTGAGCCGCTCTTCGACCTCGTCCACTTCCGGCCGGTAGTGGTCAACCATGGTGTCGACAATCCGGTGAAACAGCGCGACCGGGCCTTCGGCCAGCACGTGGTCGGTCCGGCCGCACAACTCGCCGACGTGCTCGATGCTGCGCCGCTTGCCGTCGTGCACGGTGACGAGGAAGTTGAGGGAAAGAAAGAAGTCCGTCTCGTGGGTCTCGAAGTGATGCTCCGCGGCATCGAAGTTGATGCCGTGGAGCACGACGTACAGATACTTGACGTAGCTTTCAACCTTCGGGCTGGTCTCCCGCTGCACCGCCGCCTCGACGGCCAGCGGGTGAATACCGAAGCCGTCTCTCAAGACCGCGGCGTCGGCGTCCGTCGGTTCGCTGACATCCGCCCACACCACCGCCCCGCTGTCCGGAGCCAGCCAGGCGATGTCGAGGCGGTCCACCAATTCGGTGCCACCGCCCCTGTGGACGAAGTAGCGAATCAATCCCCGACCTTGACGCTCAGCGCGGCCTGGGCCGCCGCCAGCCGCGCCACGGGCACGCGATACGGCGAGCAGCTCACGTAGTCGAGGCCGACCTGGTGGAAGAAGTGGATCGACGAGGGATCGCCGCCGTGCTCGCCGCAAATGCCGAGCTTGAGAGACGGGTTGGCGACGCGGCCCTTGGCCACGGCCATGGAGACGAGCTGGCCGGTGCCGGCCGCGTCGAAGGTCGCAAACGGATCACGCTCCAGGATCTTGCGGTCCTGATAGACCTGCAAGAACTTGCCGACGTCATCGCGCGAGAACCCGAAGGTCATCTGGGTGAGGTCGTTGGTGCCGAACGAGAAGAACTCGGCCTCCATCGCCACCGCGTCGGCCGTCAGCGCGCCGCGCGGCACCTCGATCATGGTGCCGACCAGGTACTTGATCTTGATGCCCTGCTCCTTGAGCACCTGCCCTGCCACCCGGTGGACGACGGCCTTCTGGTCGCGCAGCTCGCGCACGTCGCCGACCAGCGGAATCATGATCTCGGGAACGATCTTCAGCCCTTCCTTGTTGAGCTTGCAGGCCGCTTCCATGATGGCGCGG
>JBEGVQ010000171.1:0-5901 GCA_041178345.1 Acidobacteriota bacterium
CTGACGGATACAGTGTAGGGAGTGGCGCTGAAGGTTGCGGTCGCGATTGCGGGGTTCTTGGGTACGGCCACGCTGGTCGCACAAGACGCTGCGCGCCCGCCGTTCGCTGACTTTCTTTCGCGGCTGAAGGAGCAGGCGCTCGCCAAGGGCGTGAGTGGTGCCACCGTCGAGGCCGCCCTGACGGGCCTCGAGCCGCTCGAGGTGGTGATCGAACGCGATCGCACCCAGGCCGAGACGGTCCTGACCATCGATCAGTACCTGCAGCGACGGCTGACCACCCGCTTCGTACGGACCGCGCGCGAGCATGCCAAGACCCACCGGCGGCTGCTAAACCAGGTCAGCACCCAATACGGCCCGCCGGCGTCGCTGCTGGTGGCGATCTGGGGCATGGAGTCGAACTTCGGCCGCTTCACCGGCACCCGGCCCACCGTGCAGGCGCTGGCCACGTTGGCGTGGGAGGGGCGTCGCGGCGCGTTCTTCACCGCCGAGTTGATCGACGCGCTGCAGATTCTTGACAAGGGCTACATCAGCCTCGGCGAGATGAAAGGGTCATGGGCGGGCGCGATGGGACAGCCCCAGTTCATGCCGTCCAGCTACCTGGCCCACGCCCAGGACTTCGACGGCGACGGCCGGCGGGACATCTGGACGGGCCTGCCCGATGTGTTCGCGTCGATCGCCAGCTACATGAAGGCGTACGGCTGGACCGGGGGCCACACCTGGGGCCGCGAGGTGAGGCTGCCGGCGGGCGGCGCCGATCGCCTGGTCGAGAAGGTTGGCCTTCGCCAGAGCGGCTGCCGCGCGTCACGCGAGCTGACCATCGCGGTGCCCCTGCAGCAGTGGCAGCAATTGGGTGTCAGGACCGTGACCGGCTCGGCCCTGCCCAGGGTGGATCGGGTGGCCTCCCTGCTGAGAGCCGGGACCAAGCATTACCTGGTGTATTCCAATTACGACGTGCTGCTGGGCTACAACTGCGCCCATGCCTATGCGTTGGCCGTGGGCCTGCTCTCGAACCGCATTGGCTCGTGACCCGGCAAATGGCTGCCGCCCTGTCAAGTGGTGCCTCCCCGTCAAGCAGTGCGCTAGAATTGAAAGCTATGGGTACCAAGCCGTCCGCCGCCCTGGTCGCGGCCGTGTTTGCCACCGCCATCGTGTCAATGATGTCGGCGGTGTATTTCGGAGGCAACGGGCAACTCCCGCTGGCCATGACCGGAACTGGTCTTTTCGTCATCCTTGGAGGCGTGGGCTTCGAGCTCGCGCGTCGTCGATCATGAACCGTGTGCTTACTAGCGTCGTTCCCGTGGCCTTTGTTGTCTTCACCGTCGCCTGCGGAGGCGGTGCGCCCGCGAGTGCCCCGGCCGCCGCGCCCGCCCCGGCCGCGGCCCCTGCCGCCGAGGCGCCCAAGCCGGCCGGAACCCTGTCGCTGCTCGAACCGATTGAGGGCGCCATGGGCGGACACATCGACATGTTCCGCTGGTCGGCCGTTGACGGCGCCGACGGCTACGTGATCAAGATCACGGCCGTGACCGGTGAGCGGGTGGTGTGGGAGAGCCCCGTGATGTCCGCCACCGAAACCAAGTTGCCCAACACCGTTGCGCTCGAACCCGAAGTGCACACCTGGCAGGTCACCGCGCGCAAGGCCGGCCAGCTGCTCGTGGCCTCGGCGCCGCAACGATTTACCATCACGCCTTGAAACGGCGGGAGAGAACATGACGAAAGACCTGCTCAAGGGCCTGAACGAGCACCTCAAGCTCGAATTCCGCGCGTCGCACGAATACCTGGCCATGTCGATCTGGCTGTCCGAGCACGATCTGCCCGGCTTTGCGACCTGGATGCGCAAGCAGTCGTCCGACGAACTGCTGCACGCGCAGCGGATCATCGACCACCTGGTCGAGCGCGACCAGAAGGTGGTGCTGCCGGCGATCGCGGCCCCGCCCATGACCTGGAAGTCCGCCGAGGCCCTCTGCGCGCACGTCCTCAAGAACGAGCAGGACGTGACCGCCTCGATCAACGACCTCTACGTGACTGCCGAAAAGGCCAAGGACCGGCCTGGCGTGGTCATGCTGCAGTGGTTTGTCGCCGAGCAGATGGAAGAGGAAGCAGCCGCCCGGGCGGTGCTCGGCCGCATTCGCCTGGCCGGCAACACCGGCGTCGGCTTGCTGATGATCGACCAGGAACTGTCGAGCGGCACGGTGCCCGGCATGCCCGCAGAACCCGCCGCCGGCGCGTAGGCGTGACCCCGCAGCGCTGGAATGCCTCGGACGGCCCGGTCACCGAGGCTGCGCTGCGCGCCAAGCTCAAGGCCCTGGGCTACACGGTGGCCAGGTACGTTTATGAACCCGGCACCGTGTTTCCCGATCACCGCCACGACCTCGATAAGATCGACGCCGTCGTCTCCGGCCGCTTGCGCCTGGTCGTGCGCGGCCACATGAAGGTGCTGACGGCCGGCGACTGGATTGAAATCCCCAGGGGCACGGTTCACAACGCGGCCGTAATCGGCGACCAACCAGTCGTCAGTCTGGATGCAGTGAAACTGTGAAGATTGCGATCTTCGGTTCGGGGGGGGTCGGCGGCTATTTCGGCGGCCGGCTGGCTGCGGCCGGCGAAGACGTCGCGTTCATTGCCCGGGGCACGCACCTGTCGGCGCTGCGGCAGGGCGGCCTCCACATCGACAGTCCGAACGGTGCGCTACACCTGCCCGCGGTGCAGGCGACCGACGACCCGGCCCAGGTCGGGCCGGTCGATGTGGTGTTGTTCACCGTGAAGCTGTACGACGTCGAGGCCGCGGCCGCCACGCTGAAACCGCTGATTGGCCCCGACACCGTGGTGATCACGCTCCAGAACGGTGTCGATGCGGTCGACATGGTCGCCAGGCATGTGGGCGCCGAGCATGTCGCCGGTGGCGTGGCCTACATCGTCGTCGTGGTTGATCAACCCGGACACCTGCGCCACACCGTCGCCCAACAACTGGTGTTCGGCGAGCGCGACGGCTCGCGGTCACCACGCCTGGTGGCGTTCGAGGAAGCCGGCCTTCGCGCCGGGTTCCAGGCGAAGGCCAGCACGAGGGTCGAGTCCGATCTCTGGATCAAGTTCGTGCGCCTCGCGACCTGGAGTGGCATGACGACGGTGACGCGGTCGCCGATGGGCGTCGTGCGCGACAACGAGGAGCTGTTCGCGATGATGATGGCCGCCATCGACGAGACCATTGCCGTCGGCCGCGCCCGCGGCATTGTCTTGCCACCGACGCTGGTCGACGAGACGCTGGCGCTGATCCGCAACTTCCCGGCGAGCTCGAAGTCGTCGATGCTCGAAGACCTCGAGCGCGGCCGCCGGCTCGAGTTGCCGTGGCTGAGCGGCGCGGTCGTGCGACTCGGCAGGGAAGCCGGTGTCCCGACACCGACGCACCAGTTCATCACGGCCGTGCTGCAACCGTTCCTCAACGGCCGCCCCTGAACTGGCTCCCGGTTCGCTGGTCCGCTGGTGACCGGCTGGGCGCTCGCGTCGGTTATTTGCCGAGCTCAGCGTAGATCTTAGGCACGTTGTCCTTCGCGCCGTTCATCTGGTAGGCCGCGAACTTCTCCGGCAGCTTCAAGTCGGCCAGGGCCTGGTCGGCGGTCTTGCCGGCCTTGAGGGCCGCCTGCGTCGCCGCGAGGAAGGCGCGATTGAACTCGCCGTACTCGACGAAGTCGGCCCAGGTCTGCACCGTGGCGTGGCCGGGAATGACCGTGTCGACGTTCTTGATGCCGGCCGCCGCCTTGGCCAGGGTCTCGCCGATCTGGACTCCGCTGCCGCCGTTGTTCAGGTCGAGCAGAGGCGTCCCCTTGCGCGCGAAGATGTCGCCCGCGTGCATGGTGCGCAGTTCGCGGAACACCACGAACGCATCGCCGTTGGTGTGGCCGTTGCCGAAGTAGTAGAGGTCAATCGCGTCCTTGCCGCCGAGCACCGTCATGCGGTCGCTGAACGTGCGATCGGGCATGCCGTGCTTGGTGTCCGGCGTGGCGAAGTTCTTCATCTTCGCCATGTTGGTGCTGGTGTTGGCCTGCGCGACCACTTCGACGCTCGCCGCGAAGAACTCGTTGCTGCCGACGTGGTCGCCGTGCGTGTGGGTGTTGATGATGTGGGTGATCGGCTGGTCGCTGACCGTCCGCACTTTGTCCAGGATGGCCTGGCCCCAGTTGGCCAGCTTGGTGTCGACCAGCACGACGCCGCTGGCGGTGACGTAGGCCGCGGTATTGCCCCCGCCGCCCGTGATCATGAACAGGTTGTCCTTCACTTTTTCGATCTCGGCCACGTTGGGCTTGGCCGGCGGCTGCTGGGCCGCCGCGACCGTCATGGCTGCCAGGCCGACGCCGGCGATGACCGCCAGCACATGCATTCGTCTCATCATGCCCCTCCCGTCAGGAATACCCGCTCCACAAACCAATACAGGCCAGCAAGAATAACCGCGATCGACCCCGCCAGGGCCACCCAGTGCGCCGCGGCCGCGCGCTGCCGGCGCACCAACACGAGCAGAGACGCCACGACGCCGACAATCAGCAGTTGCCCCACCTCGACGCCGACGTTGAAGGCGAACAGCGACCACCCGAGCGCCGCCTGCGGCAGGCCGAACTCCTTGAGCACGTAAGCGAACCCGAAACCGTGGATCAGCCCGAAGCCGGCCGCCAGCCAGGCCCGGATGTCGGTGGCCTTGCCCGCGACCGCCGTCTTGCCCCTCAGCACGAGCACGTTGTCGGCGCCCACCACCACGATCGTCAGGGCGATCAGCGGCTCGATGAATTGCGCGGGCGGCGCGACCAGGTCGAGCGCCGCGAGCGACAGGGTGATGCTGTGTCCGACAGTGAACGCCGTGACGATCAACGCGAGCCGTCCCAGCGTGCCGCCGAGCAGGAGCAGCCCGATCAGGAACAGGACGTGGTCGGGGCCGATCAGGATGTGCTCAATGCCGGAGGCCACGAACGTCCGGACGACCGACAGGCGGCCTTGCACGGTCCCCGCGTAGTAGTCGGCGATCTGTCGCGTGGCGTCGAGAATGGCCTGGTGCTTGAGCACCGTCTCTTCGTAGAGGTTGATGAACGTCTGGTGAATGGGATCGTGCGGAAACAGGTACGCGCGAACCGTCAGCCGGCCCGGCCGGCCGCCGCCGACCGTGAACGCCAGGCGCAGGCTCTGGCGGTCGGGCACGACCTCAATCGCACCCCACGTCACGGTGACCGGCTGGCCATCAAACACCAGCGTCAGGCGCGGCGCCAGCAGCGCGACCAGCGCCTCGCGGTGCTTCGCGGCCACCGCCGCGTCGAGTAGCGAATCGGCCGATGGAATCTCGAGGGCGTGGGCGGCATCCAGGTCGTGGACGACGAGCGTGCCCCGCACGCCGGCCGCGTCCAGGTGCAGATCCAGGTAACTGAACGGCGCTGGGTGGGCCAGGGCTTCGCGCCCCACGAGCAGGCACAGCACCGCCACCGCCGACCGAATCGTCGGCTTCATCTGCGCTTGATGACCATGCGGGAGGCCGCCCAAATCCAGGTCATGCAGATGACCATTGTCAGCGCGACATCGCTCGGCCAATGGGCACCGAGGGCGACGCGGGCCAGGCAGCCGAGCACCACCATTACCGTCCCGGCCGCCAGCACGCCAATCGCGAGCGGCGTCTTGCGCACCCGCGCCGCCACCACCGCCAACAAGCCGAAGGTGACCGAAAAGAACGTGATGGTGGTGGAGGGAAAGGTGAAGCCTGACGGCGAGCCGACCACCGCAATCAATTCGCGCGAGGGACGCGGCCGGCCGAACCACGCCTTGGTGTGCTCAGCGCCGTACTGCTCGAGGGCGATGACGGCCACCGCGAGCAGCAGGCCGCGAACCCCGGCGAGCGCAAACGCCAGGATCGCCGTGAGGCCCATGACGTAA
>JBEGVQ010000172.1:0-2574 GCA_041178345.1 Acidobacteriota bacterium
CGTGCGCGATGCCGCCGGCCAGGCGGCCGACCGCTTCCATCTTCTGCGCCTGCCGCAGTTGGTCCTCGAGCTTGACGCGATCGCTGATGTCGATCACGGTCGCCAGGATCGCCGGCTGGCCGTTGAACTCGGTCAACGCGCAGAACGCCTCGGCCTGCACCAGCGCGCCATCTTTCCGCACGCCGCGCAACGTCAGTTGGATATTGGTGCGATTGGCGGCATCCAGTTGCGACAGCTGATCGATGACCAGCGCCCGATCCTGTTCGTGCAGCAACGCATACGCCCACGGCAAGTCGAGCAGTGCCTGTTGCCCGTAGCCGAGGATGTCGGCGCCCTTGGGGTTGACGTAGACCAGGCGGTCGTTCTGCACGATGTAGACGCCGACCAGCGACTGCTCCACGAGGCCGCGGTACTTGGCCTCGGCGACGCGCAGCGCGTCCTCAGCCCGGCGCCGTTCAGTGATGTCGCGCGCCACGGCCTGCATCCCGGTGTACCGGCCCTTGGCGTCGAACACCAGCCACGCGTTCTGCCCCAGCCACACTTCCTGGCCCGACTTGGTCACGCCGGGAAACTCGACGTACGAGTTGAGCACGCCCTGGCTGGTCTGCTGGTAGTAGTGCCGCAGGATTGTCGGTTGGTAGTCGGCGCGGATGAACTCGGTGAAGCGGCGGCCGATCACCTCGTCGCTCGAATAGCCGAACACACGCAGCGTCTCGGGGTTGACGAACCGGAAGTAGCCCTCGGCATCGGCCTCGAAAATGATGTCGGCCGCGGCGTCGAACAGGTGGCCATACCGGTCCTCGGTCACCCGCAGGGCGTCCTCGGTAGCCTTGCGTTCGGTCACGTCGCGATAGTGCACGACGATCGCGCCGACCCGGGGTTCGGCGAGCAGGTTGCGGGCCACGCCTTCGGTCCAGCGGATCGTGCCGTTGCGGTGGCGGCACCGAAAGGTGCCGGTCTGCGGCACTACCGGATGGTCGAACAACTCGCCCACCAGGTCTTGCCAGGCCGTCAGATCCTGGGGTTCGACGATATCGCGGACGCGCAGGCCGACCAGGTCGCCCGGATCGTACCCAAGCACGCTGGTGGTGGCCGGGTTCGCCCAGCGGATGACACCGCCTATATCCACCAGCACCACCGCATCGACGCTGAAGTTGATGAGCGCAGCGAGTTGCTCGACGCTGGGCGTCTCGTTCACCGTTCGCTCCGGACAGGCATTGCCTTATTCTAGGCCACTACCAGAGGGCGGCCTTCATTTCGGCAATCGCGACCTCGACCTGCCCCAGTTCCGCGAGCACTCGCTCGACCTCGGCCAGGGTCGCGGCCAGCGCCTCGGGCGGCGGCACGCTCCCGCGCTTGACCTCCCACGCCAGGTCGCGCGTCGTCTCGGCGCAGGCCCGGCACACCTGGAGAGTGTGCTCGTGCGCGTCGATCAGGCGCCGGACCTCCTCTTGTTCGTCGGCAGTCACTGCAGGCGCCTCAGGTGCGGTAGGGATCGGGACGCCAGGTCCGGATCGCCGCCTTGATGGCCTTGGGGGCCAGGTTCTCGCGCGCGGCGCGTTCGAGCAGGGCCCCCAGTTCCTCGTCCGACGCAAACCGCAAGGCGGCGACCTGCTTCTTCGACAGCTTGGCGAGGGCGAGATCCTGGCCGGCGGGCAGCAGTTCAGCGCAGCGCACCTTCATCTCCAGAATGATGATCCGATCCTGCAGCGCCACGGTGTTCCAGCGCGTGATCGACAGCAGGGTCATGACCGCGACGATGAGGGTGAAGAACGCCCAGTGCCCGGTGTGCCAGCCAAGGTGCAGGTCGGCGTACATCAACCCCAGGGTGAGCAGGATGAAGCCCGTCGCCCAGTAGGTGGGCACGGGATGGTAGGCGTGGTGCTCGTAGCTCTGCTCGGCCATTACTTCAGCTTCCCTTCAATCTCCTGGTAGACCTTGCGCACGGCGATCGGCCCTTGCTGCTCGGCCAGGTACCATTCCTTGTACGGTCCCCAGTTGGCCTGTTTGGCGGCATCCTCGGCCGACAGCCCCAGCGTGTGCAGCCGGTTCACCTCGGCAATCACCGCACGCAACGCCTTCTGGTACTCCACCAGCTCCTCACGTGCGACCGTGGCCTGCTCGATGAAGCCGTGCCCCGGGATGTACAGGTCCACATCCATCTTCAGCGCCTTGTCGATCACGCTCACCCACTCGGTGGGATAGGCCGAGCGCATGGCCGGGAACACGCGATTGAGGTAGACCTCGCTCATGAACAGGAGCTTCTGCTTCGGCAGGTAGACCAGCAGGTCGCCGCCGGTGTGGGCGCGGCCGGCGTAAATCGCCTGCACCTCGATGCCGCCCACGTTGATCACCTCGCGGTCGCCCGTCATCGCCGGCGCGTCCAGTTTCATGGCCGCCTTCGACGCGGGCGTCACGAGATAGGTGACGCCCTTCGGCAGGACCGCATTGCCCGCGGTGTGATCGCCATGATCGGAACCGACGATGTACCACTTGACCGGCTTCGGCGTGACCTTGGCGATCGCATCCAGCAGCTTTTGGGTCGCCGCCGGACTGCCCTGCCCATCGGCAATC
>JBEGVQ010000173.1:0-5680 GCA_041178345.1 Acidobacteriota bacterium
CGGCGCATCTGGGTGGATCGCAAGGACTTGGACCGGGCGATCGAGGCGTGGAAGGCATGAACACCGGGGACAGAACGGGGACAATGGCCGAATCTCTAGAGGGAATCTGGCCGCCCATGCGATACAGAATCGCAGTGGCGGCGGCTGTGAGATAGTCCCCTTGGCTCCCAACATGACTTGGCGTGAACAAGCACGGCACGAACTTGCCTCGACGACGACAGTAGGGCGTGTCGTCCTCGGGCTCCTGTGGATCGGGAGCATCGTGATGGGGTTCTATCTCGTAGGGATAGTCGCCGCGCCAAGCAGTGGACTGGCGATGATTGTTCTCGCCATTCTCGTGACGTTGGTGCCAGGACTTCTCCTTGTGAGCCTCACCCTAAAGGTTGGTTACGCAGTTGCAAAGGCGAAGTGGCCTCAAGCAGTCTGTGTATTCGAACTCGCTGTCGGGCGCGCCTTCGTTGCAGTGATTGCCGTCGCCTTTGTTGCTGCCGCTTGGGAGGATCGACAGAAGGCCGTTGCTTTCGCCACAGGGCTTGGCTCTCTGGTGGCTGTCCTGTTCGCAGGGATGTACAGTTTGACGGCTGGCGCATTCGAGGCGATGACGTCGCTGCGGGGGCTCCTGGTGATCATCGCAATCCTGCTGTATCAGATCGTGCGCCGTCTCGATGATCGGGGTCGGCGGAACTAATGGGACAGATTCGCAAACGCGGCGAAGTCTACTGGGTTCGCTACTACCGGGCCGGCAAGCGGCACGAGGAGTCTGCCCGTTCGACCCGCCGCACGGACGCGGAACGCCTCCTAAAGCTCCGCGAGGGCGACGTAGCCAAGGGCGTGCCCGTCTCTGCCGCGATCGGTCGCTTGACGTTCGATGACGCCGCGAAGGACCTTGAGAACGAATACACGTCGAATGGCCGCCGGTCGATCGTGGGCCTGCGAATCCGAATCAAGAAGGGCCTCCGGCCGTGGTTCGGCGGGCGCCGGATGGCCAGCATTTCGACCACCGATGTCCGCGCCTACATTGCCCAGAGACAGGTTGACGAGGCTGCCAACGGCACCATCAACCGCGAACTGTCAGCCCTGAAACGCATGTTCACCCTGGCCTGCCAGGCGGGGAAGCTTTTGGTCTCGCCGCATATTCCGATGCTGCAGGAGGACAACGTCCGGCGAGGGTTCTTCGAGCGCGAGATGTTCGACGCGGTCAGGCGGCGGCTTCCGGCCGAAGTGGAGCCGGTCGTGACGTTTGCCTACCTGACGGGCTGGCGCGTCAACAGTGAGGTGCTGACGCTCCAGTGGCACCAAGTGGACCTACACGCCGCCATCGTGCGCCTTGATCCTGGCACCACGAAGAATCGGGAGGGGCGGTCGTTCCCCTTTGGCATGCTGCCGGAGCTTCGGGACCTGCTCGAGGACCGTCGCGCCGTGACGACGATCTTGGAGCGCGAGACGGGCCAGATCGTGCCGTGGGTGTTTCACCGGGCGGGGAAGCCGATCCGGTTCTTTCGGCGCTCCTGGCTGCGCGCATGCGCTGGGGCGGGCTGTCCTGGTCGCATCCCGCACGACTTCCGCCGCACCGCGGTTCGTAACCTGGTCCGGGCCGGCGTGCCCGAACGTGTGGCGATGATGCTGACGGGCCACAAGACGCGATCGGTCTTCGAGCGTTACAACGTGGTCAGCGAAGCGGACCTTGGCGCCGGGGTCGAGAAGCTGGCGCGGCTCGCAGGGACAATCTCGGGGACAGTCGAGCGGAAACCGCTCGCGGTGAACGAGGCGATGGAGCGGTTTCCTGTGGGAAATGTGGTGGCCAGGGAGGGAATCGAACCCCCGACACTGCGATTTTCAATCGCATGCTCTACCAACTGAGCTACCTAGCCTGAAGAGAAGTTACGAGTATATCGCGGACGGTTTTCGCGGCGCAACCTGCGTGTTGCGTCCGCCCAGTACAAACCACGCGCAGGCGAGGCCCACCACGGCGCCGAAGATGACGTCGGAAGGCCAGTGGATCCCAATGTAGACGCGCGACGCCATGACCAGGGCGGCAAACGGCCACAGTAGCCAGCCGGCGGCCGGCATCATCCGGGATGCGGCAATCGACGCGGCCGCCGCGCGCGCGGCGTGGCCCGAGGGCATTGACGAACTGGCCGGCTTGCCGTCGATGACCGGAAGGTCCGCGATGGTCGTGAACGGGCGTGGCCGGTCGAAGATCGGTTTCAGGATGAAGTCGGAGACGAGCAGGCTGAAGCCGATCGTCAGGAGCAGTCGCCAGGCGTCGGCCCGGTAGCGCGGGTAGACCGATGCGATCAGCGCGAGCACGATCCACAGGAATCCCCCGGCCGCGAGGGCACTGGCCAGAATCATCACGTCGTCCAGCCACGGCGTGCGTAGCTGGACGACGTAATGCATGAGAGGAATCTCCAGTGTTACGCCCCGACCGTGGCGGGCTCTGGTTCGCGCGACATGCCGAGCGCCTTGCGCACTTTTTCTTCGATGGCGGTGCGCAACTCGACGTGTTCCTTGAGGTAGTTCTTGACGTTCTCGCGGCCCTGGCCGAGGCGCTCGCCGCTGTAGGCGAACCACGCGCCGCTCTTCTCGATGATCTTGTGCTCGACGGCAATGTCGATGAGGTCGCCTTCGCGCGACACGCCCTCGCCGTACATGATGTCGAACTCGGCCTCGCGGAAGGGCGCCGCCATCTTATTCTTGACGATCTTGACGCGGGTGCGGCCGCCGACGACCGCTTCGCCGTCCTTGATCGCGCCAATGCGGCGAATGTCGATGCGGACCGACGAGTAAAACTTCAGCGCGCGGCCGCCGGTGGTGGTTTCGGGGTTACCGAACATCACGCCGATCTTCTCGCGCAGCTGGTTAATGAAGATGAGCGAGGTCTTCGACTTGGACACCGCGCCGGTGAGCTTGCGCAGCGCCTGCGACATGAGGCGCGCCTGCAGGCCCATTTGCGCCTCGCCCATATCGCCTTCGATTTCGGCCTTCGGCACCAGGGCCGCGACCGAGTCGACGACGCACACGTCGACGCTGTTCGAGCGAATGAGGACCTCGACGATTTCAAGGGCCTGTTCGCCGTTGTCGGGCTGCGACACCAAGAGGTTGTCGATGTCGACCCCCAGTTTCTTGGCGTAGGCTGCGTCGAGCGCGTGTTCGGCGTCGACAAAGGCTGCCAGGCCCCCCGTCTTTTGCGCTTCGGCAATGACCTGGAGGGCGAGGGTGGTCTTGCCGGACGATTCCGGCCCGAAGATTTCGATGACGCGCCCCCGCGGGACGCCGCCAATGCCCAGCGCGTAGTCGATGCTGAGCGCGCCGGTGGAGATCACGTCCACGGGAGCCACGGCCTTGTTCTGGCCGAGCCGCATGATCGAACCCTTGCCGAACTGCTTCTCGATTTGGCCGACGGCAATGTCGAGGGCCTTGATGCGTTCCTGTCGTTCGTCTAATGCCATGTGAATTCTGGTCCTTTCAGGACAGGACTGATCCTAGAAATGCGCCAAGCGAAAGTCAAGCGTAAATATGTGCATCCATTCGCTGCTTTAGGTTCATTTTCAACACTTTAGGGGAGTTGACCACTTTCGCCTGTTTTCAGGCCGGATCGCCGGGTTTGCCACCCGCAGGTTTGACCCATGGCGCAGAATCCTCGTACGGTTAGGGCATGCCCAGTCCCGTTGGACACCTCCTGGGAGGCGTGATGGTCGGCCAGCTGGTGGCTCCATCGGCGCTGCTGCTTTGCGCGGTGGCGGGTGTGGCTCCCGACCTCGATTTCCTCTGGGGCCGGCACAACATGGAGACGCATAGCCTGGGGGCGGCCGTGCTCGCGGGGCTGGCGGTGCTGGCTTACAACCGTGGCAAGAACCCCCAGTTGGCGCTGGCCGTGACCCTGGCCTGGTCCACGCACGTGCTGTTTGATTGGCTGGGGTCGGATGACACGCCGCCGCTGGGGGTGATGGCGCTGTGGCCCCTGAATTCGACCTTCTACTTTGCGGATGCGTTTGTCTTCGAGGCGATTTCGCGGCGCTACTGGCTGCCGAACTTCATCCCGCACAACGCGTGGGCCGTGATCACGGAAACCCTGATCCTCGGCCCACCGGTCCTGTTGCTTACGGCACTTCGATGGCGAGCGCGACGCCGTTCCCGCCCCCCAGGCACAACGTAGCCACGCCGCGCTGCAGGCCGCGATCCTTCAACGCATAAATCAGCGTCGTCAGGATGCGCGCGCCCGAGGCGCCGATGGGGTGGCCGAGGGCCACGGCGCCGCCGTTGACGTTGACCTTCGCGGGGTCGATGCCCAGTTCCTGCATCACTGCCACCGCCTGGACGGCGAAGGCCTCGTTCAGCTCCACGAGGTCGACGTCGTCGATGGACCACCCGGCCTTCTTCAACACCTTGCGGGTGGCTTCGACCGGTGTCATGAGCAGCATCTTCGGCGCGAGGCCACTCGTGGCCTGGGCCACGATCCGCGCCAGCGGCTTCACGCCGAGGGCGCTCATCTTGTCGTCGCCCATCACGACCAGCGCGGCGGCGCCGTCGTTGACTGGCGGCGCATTGCCGGCGGTGACCGAGCCGTCTTTGCGGAAGGCCGGCTTCAGCTTGCGCAGCACCTCGGCGGTGGTGTCGGCGCGGACGGACTCATCGGCCGCGAAGCTGATCGGGTCGCCCTTCTTTTGCGGGATCGAGACCGGCAGGATCTCGGCCGCGAACTTGCCGGCGGCCTGCGCGGCGGCGGCCTTCTGGTGGCTGCCGGCCGAGTACTCATCCTGCTGATCGCGGGAAACCTTGAAGACGTCGGCGACGGTTTCGCCGGCATTACCCATGTGCCAGTTTTCGAACGGGCACCACAGGCCGTCGTGAATCATCAAGTCCACGACGCTGCCGTTGCCCATGCGCAGGCCTTCGCGGACCTTGGGGATGATATAGGGGCAGTTGCTCATCGACTCCATGCCGCCGGCCACCGCGATGTCGATGTCCCCGGACAGGATGCCTTGCTGCGCGAGCATCACGGCCTTGAGGCCGGAGCCGCAGACCTTGTTGATGGTGAGCGCGGCGACATGGTCGGCGAGCCCGCCCTTGAGCGCGGCCTGCCGCGCCGGCGCCTGGCCAACGCCGCCCGACACGACGTTGCCCATGATGCATTCGTCCACGATCGCCGGATCAATCCCTGCGCGCCGGACCGCCTCGCGCACCACCATCGCCCCGAGTTCAGGAGCGGCGAAGTCCTTCAGCGTGCCGAGAAACTTGCCGGTAGGGATACGTGCTGCACCAACGATGAATGCGCTGCGCATAATGGATCTATCTTGCCATATCGGGCGGGTCAGGCGGGTGGGGCAGGTAGGAGAATTCGGCTAGCGGAACTCGAGGCGCTTCACCAGGTTGTCCCCAAGCAAATCGCCCATGCGGATGTGAATGAGGGAGGTCGACTTGCGGACGGCGTCGATCCAAGCCTGTGATTCGGCCTTGATGTGCAGCGTGCCGTCGGGCACCAGCCGGACGGTGGTGACCTTGGCGATCTGCGGCCCCACGGCCAGGCGCCAGGCCAGCGTCACCTTCTCGTCGCACATCGGCCCTTTGCGGATGATCTCCGCCACGATGGCGGGCATCACTTTGTTTGCCAGGATCACGCTGCTCAAGAATATCATTCGCCGGGCGGGCTGAAGCGCGCCCCTACACGTGGAGCGTT
>JBEGVQ010000174.1:0-10724 GCA_041178345.1 Acidobacteriota bacterium
GAAAGGTCAACGGGGCGGCCAAGTGGCCGCCCCGTTGGCTGTTATGGCTTGCGGCCGAGGACGCCGCGGGCCTGGTCGCGGTTGGCGCGGGCCTCGGCGTAGTCGGGACGCGCGGCGACGGCGCGCTCGAACTCCGCGAGGGCGTCGGCGATGCGGCCCTGCTGCGCGAGGGCGATGCCGAGGTGGTTGTGGGCCTCGGCCCAGCCAGGTCTTGCGGCCAGCACGGCGCGGAAGCGCTGCGCGGCGCCGGCGAAATCTTCTTCTGCCAGCAGAATCGCGCCGATGTCGTAGGTGGCATCCGGTTCGGCAGGCGCCAGCGCGACCGCGCGTTCGAGATGTGCCATCCCCTCGGCACGGTGTCCCGTGTCGACCAGCATGTTGCCCAGGTTGCGATGTGCCTGCACGGAACGGTCGTCCAGCTTCAGCGCCGCACGAAACTCGGCGACGGCGCCGGCGACATCGCCTTTGCCGGCGAGCGCGATGCCCAGGTTGTTGCGCGCCTCGACGGTGTCGGCGGCCTGGAGCGCCTGTCGGAACTGCCCGACCGAGGCGCCGGGGTCACCCTTCGCGAGCAAGGCATTGGCCAGGTTGTAGCTGGCGCTGGCAAAGTCGGGCCTGAGTGCAAGAGCCTGGCGATAGGCGGCGATCGCTTCGTCGAGCCGTCCGGCGGCGCGTAGCGACGCCCCGAGGTTGTTGTAGGCCGGCGCGTGGTTGGGCGCCAGCGCAATGGCTCGCTGGTGGTGCGCCACGGCCTCGTCGTGGCGCCCTGCCGCCTGCAACGCGGAGCCCAGATTAGTCTCGGTAATACTGCGCATCAGCGTCGGCGACAGCCACGGCAAGTTGGCGACCATGGCGACCGCGACGACGGCCGTCACGGTTAACCAATGTCGCCTGCCCTGAGCGCGCGCCGGCGCAATCCAATTGCGCGGGCGCCAGTCGAATGGCGAGTCGAAGGGGGCCACCACCGCAGCAGCCGAGAACAACAGCAGGAACGGGACCAGCGGGTAGCGGTAGCGCGCGAACACGTAGAACACGACGACGCTGGCGGCGTAGGCGAGAGTCAGGGCGTACAGCAGCCACAGGTGGCGCCGGAGCGGCCAGGTCACGAACACGCCGGCGACGGCCAGCGGCACGAGCACGCCGAAATGGCCGATCCAGCCGCCAATCGCCAGCGGCCACGACCACTCGGCGTAGCTCTCCTGGCTTTCGGTATCGAGCACCTCGGTGGCGTTCACCAGCAACAGGACCTTGCGCCCCAACAATTGGATCCAGTCCACCGGTTGCGAGGTGATGTAGTCGACCACGCGGCCGGTCCAGAAGCTGGACACTTCGCTCGGGCTCAGCGCGTGGCCGACGGCTTCCTCGGCGACCTCGGTGGCGTCAATCCGTTCGAACTCTGGAGCGCCGCGGCCAAAGCGGATCGAGGCATAGGTGCCGTCGGCGCGCGGGTTGTTGCCGATGTAGAGGTTCGAGCCGAACTGTGACGTCGTGAGATAGAACCCGCCGCCGACGGCGTAATTGCGCGCGGCGACCGGCAGCAGGACCAGGGCGAGCCCAGCGAGGAACCACACGGCGCTTTTGGGGATGCGAGCGATGCGGTCGGCGCCGTGTTGCCAGACCGCGAAGACCAGGATCACCGCGATCAGCACCAGCGCGTTCTCGCGGGTGAGCGCGAGCCCGCCCATCGCCAGGCCCAGTGCCCGCCAGTTCGCCGGCGTCGTGGCACCGCCCAGGATCCGAGAGATCAGCCACAGGCCCAGGCACACGAAGAACATGTCGAGCACCGACTTCTGGATCAGGCCGTCGAAGAAGATCGCCGGCGCGTAGAGCGCGAGCCCGAAACCGGCGATCGCGCCGACTGGCTTCGAGAAGAGGCGGGCGCCGGTCATGCCGAGCAGGGCGCACGACGCCGCGCCGATCACGGCCTGGCAGACGCGAAGGATCAGCAGGTCGCGGCCGAACACCGCGTAGACACCGCCGACGAAGTACGGGTAGAGGGGCGCTTGGTAAAAGACCTCGCTGCCAACCCAGTCGCCGGCGGCCAGCCGCTGCGCCCAGGCGTCGTAGCCGTTGGCATCGCCCAGCAGGACGTCAAAGAAGGGGGAGGGCTTGATCTGCCAGAGGTGGAGCAGTCGGACCGCGAGGGCGGCGATGAAGATTAGCCAGATCATGAGGGCTTGGGGTCCTGGGGTCCTGAGGTCCTAGGGTAACTCAGCCCCAAGACCTCAAGCCCCCAAGACCTCAGGACCCTACTTCACGAACAGCATCTCGCGGTAGGTCGGCAGCGGCCACACTTCGTGCGGCACGACCACCTCGATCTGGTCGCCCAGGTCACGCAGCCTGACCATGGCCGGCACGATTGTGTCGCGCATGTACTTGGCGTGCTTCTCGGACGAAGGGCTGGTGTGGTCGAGGGCCGCGGCCAGCCGCTCGGTCTGGGCCCGGAATGCGTCGGTCAGCTTGACGATCTGCGCCAGCACCTTCTTGCCCTCCTTGCTGGGGACGCCGCCGGCCTTGGCCGCCGCGACGCTCTGGCCGACCTGCTTCATGTACTCGAAGGCCGCCGGCAGGATGTAGCGGTTGGCCATCAACACCATCAGCTGCGCCTCGATGTTGATCGTCTTGCAGTAGGTCTCGAGGTTGATCTCGAAACGCGCGTGCAGCTCGGCCTCGGTCAGGACCTTGAACTTCTCGAAGGCCTTGATCACGCTGGGCTTGATGATCTCCGGCAGGGCGTCAACCGTGTTCTTCAGGTTCAGCAGGCCGCGCCTGGCGGCTTCCTTCTGCCATTCGTTCGAGTAGCCGTTGCCGTTGAAGATGATTCGCTTGTGGGCCTTGATGGTCTTGCGGAGCAACGCGGCGACGGCGGCCTCGAGGGTTTCGCCCTTGGCCAGCTTGATTTCGAGCTCGGTGGCCAGCGCGTCGAGCGACTCGGCCACGGCCACGTTCAGGCAGGTGCCGGGCAGCGCCACGTTCTGGGTCGAGCCGACGGCGCGGAACTCGAACTTGTTGCCGGTGAACGCGAAGGGTGACGTGCGATTGCGGTCGCCGGCATCGCGGGGCAGCTTGGGCAGCGCGGCGACGCCAATGTCGAGGACGCCGCCGGTCCTGGTGCTCTTGGCGCCGGCGCCTTCGACCTGGTCGAAGATCTCGGTCAGCATGTCGCCGAGGAACACCGACAGGATGGCCGGCGGCGCCTCGTTGGCGCCGAGCCGATGGTCGTTGCCGGCGTGGGCAATGCTCATGCGGAGCAGGCCCTGCGACACGTCGACCGCCCGGATGACCGCCGTGCAGAAGAACAGGAACTGCATGTTGTCGTGCGGCGTCTCGCCGGGGTTCAACAGGTTGTTGCCGAGGTCGTCGCCCATGCTCCAGTTGAGGTGCTTGCCCGAGCCGTTGACGCCGGCAAACGGCTTCTCGTGCTGCAGGCAGGCGAGCCCGTACTTGGGCGCGACGCGCTTCAGCGTCTCCATGGTCATCATCTGGTGGTCGGTGGCGACGTTGGCGCTCTCGAAGATCGGCGCCACTTCGTACTGGGAGGGCGCAACCTCGTTGTGGCGCGTCTTGATCGGCACGCCGCACTTGTAGAGCTCGGCTTCGGCCTCGGCCATGAACGCGAGGACGCGCTCCGGGATCGAGCCGAAATACTGATCTTCCAGCTCCTGGCCCTTGGGGGGACGGGCGCCAAACAGCGTGCGGCCGGCGTTCAGCAGGTCAGGCCGCGCGAAGTAGAAGTTGCTGTCGATCAGGAAGTACTCCTGCTCGGGCCCGAAGGTCGCGGTCACGCGGGTCGCGCTCGAGCCGAACAGCTTGAGCACGCGCACGGCCTGCGCCGAGAGCGCTTCCATCGAGCGGAGCAGGGGCGTCTTCTTGTCGAGCGCCGCGCCGGTCCAGCTGACAAACGCCGTGGGAATCACCAGCGTCGCGCTGTTGTTGTGGACCAGCAGCCAGGGGGGGCTGGTCGGGTCCCACGCCGTGTAGCCGCGGGCTTCGAAGGTGCTGCGAATGCCGCCCGACGGGAAGCTTGAGGCGTCGGGCTCGCCGCGGACCAGTTCCTTGCCGCTGAATTCCGCCAGGGCGCGGCCATCGGTCGTGGGGCCATAGAACGAGTCGTGCTTCTCGGCGGTGATGCCGGTGAGCGGCTGGAACCAGTGCGTGAAGTGCGACGCGCCGTGCTCGACCGCCCAATCCTTCAGCGCCGAGGCGACGGCGTCGGCCGTCGACGCGTCGAGCGCCTCGCCACGCATGATGGTGTCGCGCAGCGCCATGTACGCGGGCTTCGGCAGCCTGGCCTGCTGGACCTTGTCGCTGAACACGCGCGCGCCGAACGTGTCTTTCACGTTCGCGGGGGTGTGCGCCAAACGCCCCTCGCCCATGGCCCAACCGCGGATGCCCTTGATTGCCTCGCCCAATGCTGCGGAACCCATGCGTATTTGCCCCTTTTGTATGAAAGACCGCCCAAACGAGCGGCCGAGATGACAAAGTATGCACGTTTCATGGGTCACTTTGCAATATTTAACCCACTAAATTGGTCTATGCGATCAAAATAGTGCAAAGTGTCGAGATTAATATCGCACTTGTGCATGAAGCAAAATCAACGGTGGGTCGTCGATCAACCCAGAGCCCGGGCCCAATATCAGGATCAGGGGAAGACGGAGCGTTGGGGGCAGGTCGTTGACGGCGGGCGGTTTGTGCCGTCTCTCAAGGCCGGGAGGGTCAACTCGGCGAACACGGCGTAGCCTCCGTCGTTTGGGTGAAAGCCGTCGCCAGCGTAGTTGGACGGCAGATAGAGCCGCGCGTCGCACATCAGGTCGACCACGAGTACGTTCTTCGACTGCAAGGCGTTGATCTTGTCAGACAGGCCGACCGCGACCCGCTGCATCAGGCTCTTCTCCACGGTCGGGTTACCCACGAGGTAGGGGGACGCGGCGAGGTTGGGGAGGTTGAGCGCCACGATGCGCGCGTTGGGCGCGCGCGCCCGGATGCGTGCGACCAGGTCCTCGAGGTCGAGGCCCCATTGCTGGATCTGCGTGGCGGCAAACCCGTAGGGATCGGCCCCGCCCTGCGATCGGGCCGCGAAGGCAATGGTATTGGCGTCGTTGCCGCCGGCGAAAATGGTGATGTGCGTGCTGTTCGTCGGCACGAACGGCGCCGCCCGCTCGATGAAGTTGCCGGCCAGCGAATCAATGGGCCGGCCCGCCGACGCGGCCAGGTCGAACACCGCCTTGCTTAAGACCGAACCGGGAATGCTCAGGTTGCGGTGGTCCACGGTTCGGCCAGTTTCACCCAGGCGCCGGCGCAAGGTCTGGACGTAGCCCGTCCCGGTGGGGCAGTCCGCAAACGGCAAGCACGGCGATGATCCGCCAAAGCCAATCCCGTCACTCGCGCCAATGGCAGTGTAAAAAATGGGTCCCTGGTCGGTCGGCGAGGGCGAAGTCAGCGTGTCGGCGGCCTGGCTACAGGACACCCCGAGGGCGATCAGGCCGACCAACGCGGCCGTTGTGAGGTTTCGTGTCATGGTCGGCGGTTCCCTGTGCAAGAATTGCGCCCCTGAACCCAATGACGAACCCATCGCGTCCGTGGACCCGTTTCTATCATCCGTCAACCGCCCAGGACCTGGGGCCACTGAAGTGGCCGCACATGCCCGCGGCGATTCGTGACGCCGCTGCCACCTACGCTCCGCAGACCGCGTTCACCCTTGGACTGCCCAACGGTTCGCAAGGCGGCCTCACCTACGCCGAGGTCGATCGCCTGTCGGACCAGTTCGCGGTCTACTTGCGCGAAGTGGCCGGGTTCCAGGCCGGCGACCGCGTCGCCCTCCAGATGCCGAACTGCCTGGCCTACCCGATTGCGGTCTTCGCGACGCTCAAGGCCGGGTTGATCATGGTGAACACCAACCCGCTCTACACCCCCGCGGAGATGGTGCACCAGTTTTCGGACAGCGGCGCCACGGGGCTCATCGTCATCGACCTGTTCGCCACCAAGGTCGCCGAGGTCTTGCCGAAAACGGCCATCAAGACGGTGATCGTCGTGTCGATCGCCGACTTGTTGTCGCCGTTGAAGCGACTGTTGATTCGCGCGGTACAGAAGTACGTCAAGAAGATGGTGCCGCCGATCACCTTCGCGCACACCACCCTCCCCCGCGCGCTGGCGGCCGGCGCCGATCGCATGGCCGCCGGCGCCGACCCGCGGTTGTACGCCGACCCGCTCGACCATCACAGCATCGCCGCGCTGCAGTACACGGGTGGCACGACCGGCGTCGCCAAGGGCGCGGTGCTGACGCATGGCAACCTCGTCGCCAACACCGCGCAGAGCCTCGAGATGTGGAAGCCGTTCCTGCGCCTCGGTGACGAAGTGATGCTGACCGCGCTGCCGCTGTACCACATCTTCGCGTTCACGGCGAACCTGATGATCTTCTTCGTCGCCGGCGGCCGCAACGTGCTGTCCCCGAGCCCGCGGCCCCTCTCGAATCTCAAGGCGGTGATGGAGACCGAACCAATCACCTGGTTTACCGGCGTGAACACCTTGTTCGCCGGCTTGATGCACGAAGAGTGGTTCAAGGCCCGCACCAACTGGCAGCTGCGCGGCTCGGTCGCCGGCGGCATGGCGCTGGTGCCCGTGATCGGCGAGCGGTGGGAGGCCATGACCAAGACGCCGATCTACCAGGGATACGGCCTCACCGAAACCTCGCCGGTGGCCACCCTGAACCCGTTCCAACGGCCCAAGCGCGCGGCCATTGGCGTGCCGGTTCCCGGCACCGACGTGAAGTTCGTCAATGCCGAAGGGCAGACCGTGCCGTTCGGCGAGGTCGGCGAGCTGTTCATCAAGGGGCCGCAAGTGATGCAGGGCTACTGGCAGCGGCCCGACGAAACCGCCCGCGCGCTGTCGGACGGCTGGCTCGCCACCGGTGACATTGCGAGGATGGATGACGAGGGTTACATCGAGATCGTCGATCGCAAGAAGGACATGATCCTGGTCAGCGGCTTCAACGTCTACCCCAACGAGGTGGAAGCCGCCATCGCCGAGCATCCGGGCGTGGTCGACACCGCGGTGGTCGGCGTCCCCGATGACGAAACCGGCGAGGTGGTCGTCGCCTTCGTGATCAAGAAGGACCCCGCCCTCACCGAAGACGACGTGCGAGCGCACTGCCGCAAGACCCTGACCGCGTACAAGATCCCGCGCCTCGTGGTGTTCCGCACCGAGCTGCCCAAGACCAACGTGGGCAAGGTGCTGCGCAAGGACCTGCGCGACGATGCGATGACGGCGTTCCTGGAGCGGCGTGGATAACCTGTGTCACTCGTTGGTGGGCGCGGCCATCGGCAAGGCCGGCCTCGCCCGCCGCACCACCCTCGGCATGAGCACGCTGGTGCTCGCCAACAACCTGCCTGACATCGACGTGGCGGTGTTTGCGACCAACACCCTCGCGATGTCGTTCCGCCGCGGCTGGACCCACGGCGTGCTGGCCCAGGCCACGCTGCCCATCCTCCTGACCGGCGCCATGCTCGCCTGCGATCGCCTGGTGCTGCAGCGCCGCGCCCAGGCGCCGCCGCGCGCGGTGGCGCGCGAGTTGCTCCTGTTGTCGTATCTCGGCGTGCTGCTGCACGTGTTCATGGACCTGATGAACAGCTACGGCATCCGGTTGCTCATGCCCTGGTCCGAGCGGTGGTTCTACGGCGACGCCCTCTTCATTGTCGATCCCTGGCTCTACCTCGCGCTGGGCCTTGGGTGGTGGGGGTCGTGGCGGCGAGAGCGGAAGGGCCTCACCGGCGCCGCGCGGCCCGCCCGCATCGGCGTCGCGGTGTCGGTCGTCTACCTCGTCGCCATGCTGGCGTCGAATGCGGTGGCACGCATGGTGGTGAGCGGCGGGCTGGACCGCGCCGGCCGCCCCGTCGAGACACGCTTCATGGTCACGCCCGTGGCCGTCAATCCGTTCAGCCGCGAAGTGGTGGTTGACCTGGGCGATCGCTACGAGAAGGGCAACCTGTGGTTCGAGCCCCGGCCGCACTTCCGTCCCGCCGGGTTCGGTATCCCGAAAGGTTTGGACCAGGCCGAGGCCCAGGCCGCGCTGCAGTCGCCGCGTGCCCGCGCGTTCCTGCGCTGGTCGCGGTTTCCGTTCGTGCACGTCGACCGCAGCACCTCGCCCCCGGCGATCTGGCTCAACGACTACCGCTATGCGAATGCCGGCGCCTATGGATGGTCGGCCACCAAAATTCAGTAGCCTCCGGCTTTAGCCGAAGCCCTCCTGACACCGGAGGGCTACAATAAAGACATGCGAATTGCCGCGTTAGTCCTGGCCGCCACCATCGCCCTGCCGAGTTCGGCCGCGGCCTGGGGGTTCGAAGCTCACAAGTTCATCGTTGATCGGATGATCGAGCTGCTGCCACCCGAGCTGAAGCCGCTCTTCGAAAAACGCCGCGCTTTTGTCATCGAGCGGTCGGTCGATCCCGACTTGTGGCGAACGGTCGGCTTTGACCAGGAACCCCCCAATCACTTCCTCGACATCGATTACCAGGCCTTCGGCCCGTACCCGTTCGCGGCGCTGCCGCGCGACTACGACGCCGCGGTCCAGAAATTCGGCAAGGACGTCGTGCACACGCAGGGGTTGCTGCCCTGGCGCACGGCCGAGTTCTATGGTCACCTCCAGCGGGAGTTCGCGTCGCTGACGCGTCAGCCGGCGCCCCCCTACGCGGTCGACAACATCGTGTTGTTTGCGGCAGTGATGGCGCACTACGTGTCGGACGGCTACGTCCCGCTGCACGCGGTGGTCAACTACAACGGCCAGGTCACCCGTCAGGACGGCGTGCACTCGCGTTGGGAGTCAGAATTGTTCGAGCGCAACCGTAGCCGCCTGGTCATCAAGCCGGCGCCCGCCATCGGCGTCACCAACCCGCGCGACTACATGTTCGAAGTGCTGCTGGCCAGTAACCGCGCCGCCGCTAACGTCCTCGAATCGGACCTCGCGGCGACCGCCGGGCGCGAGTTTTATGACGACGGCTACTTCGAGGCGTTCGGCAAGGGCACGCTGCCAACCCTCGAGCGCCGGCTGAACGAGTCGATCACCGCGGTGGCCGCGATGATCGTCGGCGCGTGGGAGCAGGCCGGGAAGCCGGCGATTCCGGCAGAGCCGGCGCGAACTCCGCGCCGGATTCGACGTCCTAGCAAGTAATGGACGTGTATCTCGTGCCCATCGCCTCGGATCGCTTCGAAACCTACTACGAGGCGCCGGACGATGAGGAACCGGATGAGCCGGTTGGTGACAAGGGGTTCTTTGGCCGGGCGCGGGCGCGCTTTCAGGCGCAATTGAAAGAGGCGGAACGGGCACGGCACCAGGTGGCGCCCGAGGTGCCCACGACCTTCCTTGGCATGATGCAGCAGAAGTCGATGCGCTGGATTGCCGAACGCATTGCCGAGCAGCGGCTGCTCTGGCGCCTGCGCACGGCCGACGCGGCCACGCTGCACGCCGATGCCGACATGAGCCAGGGCGAGGCCGAGGGCGTGATGCGGACCTCGTTGAAGCGCGACGCCGACCGTCACCTGCGGCTGCTGGCGGTTCATTTCTTCGCGTTGATCGCGTCGGCGCCGGTCGCGTTCATCCCCGGCCCCAACGTGCTGGGCTACCTCTTCACGTTCACCGTCATCGGTCACTTCCTGGCCTGGCGCGGCGCTCGCCACGCCCTGCACGTGGTGCGATGGCAGGTGGCGCCAAGTGCCGCCCTGACCGACTTGCGGCGCGCATTCGTCCTGCGGGGCGAGGCTCGCCATCAGGCGATTCACGACGTCGCGGACCGTCTGCACCTGCCGAAGCTGGCCCGGTTCGTGGAGCGGATGGCCACGACGACCGCGTGATATTCTCGACCTTGTGACCCTCGGCGAGCTGGCTCAGCGATTGGAATGCCCCGTCGAGGGCGATTCCGGCATCGAGATTCACCGCGTGGCCAAGATCGAGACGGCCGGCGCTGGTGACGTGACCTTCCTCGCCAATCCGAAATATGCGGCGTTGCTGGCGGCGACCCGCGCGAGCGCGGTGATTGCCGGCAGCAGCGTGAGCGGCGCGCCGTGCGCGATCATCCGCAGCTCGACGCCGTACCTGACCTTTGCTCGCGCTGCCCGGGTGCTGTCGCCGGAGCGCCAGCCCGAGCCGGGCATCCATCCGCAAGCGTCGGTGGCGGCCGATGCCACCGTCGACGCCACCGCCTCGGTCGGCCCGTTTGCGGTCGTCGGCGCCGGCGCCCGCGTCGGCGCTCGGACCATCATTCATCCCCACGTCGTGATTGGCGCCGACACGACGATCGGCGACGATTGTGTGCTGCATGCGCACGTATCGGTGCGCGAACGCTGCACCCTCGGCGACCGGGTGGTGCTGCAGAACGGCGCCGTGATTGGCAGCGACGGCTACGGCTTCGCGCAGCGGCCCGACGGTTCGCATGAGAAGATCCCGCAAACCGCGCCGGTGGTGATCGAGGACGATGTGGAGATTGGCGCCAACACCACGGTCGATCGGCCGGCCGTGGGCGAGACGCGGATCAAGTCCGGCACCAAGATCGACAACCTGGTGCAGATTGCGCACGGTGTGGTGCTGGGACGCCACGTGCTGCTGGCCGCACAGGTCGGCATTGCCGGCAGCACGGTGGTTGGCGATCACGTGACGTTTGGCGGCCAGGTCGGGGTGGGCGGCCACCTGACGATTGGCGATCGGGTGAAGGCGGTGGGGCAGTCGGGCATCA
>JBEGVQ010000175.1:0-7540 GCA_041178345.1 Acidobacteriota bacterium
CGACTACGCAAAGGCCGAGCAGCTCTTCGTCACCGCCCTTAAGGGCCGCCCGCCCGTCGGGCGCCAGCCGTTGGTCATGCCGTCGACCAGCACCGCGCGGATCCTCACCCTCCTCCGCCAGGTGCGAGAAGCCACGACCGGTGACCCTCAAGCCGCGGTCGCAGAACTGCAGGCACTGGCCGCCCCGGAATAGGCAACCAGGAAGGCACCAGCCAGCAAGCAGCCGCAGCGCCCAAGCCCCGAAGCCCCTCTTATGATCTGTGACGCGCACGTTCACTTCTTTTCACCAGGCTTCTTCGCCGGCCTCGGCGCCACCCGCGCGGCGCTGGCCGGCCTCGGCTGGGACGACCCCGCGTCGCCCGAAGCCCTGGCCGGCCGCTGGGTGCTCGAGCTCGATCGCCACGGCGTGAACAAGGCCGCGCTCATGGCCAGCCTCCCCGGCGATGCTGATTCAGTGGCCACGGCAGTGGCGCTCCACCCCACGCGCTTCGTCGGCTT
The DNA here is from genome assembly GCA_041178345.1 of Acidobacteriota bacterium. Lineage (GTDB taxonomy): Bacteria > Acidobacteriota > Vicinamibacteria > Vicinamibacterales > UBA2999 > 12-FULL-67-14b. The sequence continues at coordinate 499 of JBEGVQ010000175.1, forward strand.
CTTCATGCTCGACCCGACGCGGGACGATGCGATCGCGTACGCGGAGCGGGCGCTCGATGCGGGCTTGCGGACCATCTGCCTGTTCCCCGCCATGCACCGCTACCCGCTGCCCGACGAGCGGGTGGCGCGGGTGTTCGAGCTCGCCGCGTCGCGGCCAGGCACGTCGATGTTCGTCCACTGCGGGGTGCTGTCGGTCGGCGTCCGCAAGAAGCTCGGTCTGCCCAGCCCATTCGACATCCGCTTCGGCAATCCGCTCGACCTCCACGGCGTGGCGCTGAAGTTCCCGACGGTCAACATCGTGATCCCGCACTTCGGCGCCGGCCTGCTGCGCGAAGCGCTGATGGTGGCCAGCCTCTGCCCCAACGTGCTGCTCGACACCTCGAGCTCCAATTCGTGGCTCACGCAGACGCCGGGGCTGACGCTGGAGCAGGTCTTCCAGACGGCGCTGAACGTCGTCGGGCCCGAGCGGCTGCTGTTTGGAACCGACTCGTCGTTCTTTCCCAGGGGCTGGCACCGCGAGATCTACGACCGGCAGAAGGCCGCACTCGAGAGCCTGGGCGTGTCGCCGGCCGACCAGCAGCAGATCTTCGCCGGCAACTTCGCGCGGTTGCTTGGCGTGGCCGCGGACACTTGACGTCTGGGCGACAGGAGGGGTCGCGCGGCGCGCCTCGTCGGGCGTATACAATGCGGGCGCAGGGGCCTCCATGGCAAAGAAGAACACCAAACTGACATCATGAAACTCCTCACCCTCGTCCTGACGCTTCTGCTGGTGCCGGCGCTGCCGGCCAGCGCCACCTTCTCGATCGTCGCGATCGATCCGGTCACCGGCGACCTGGGCATTGCCGTGGCTTCGCGCTACTTCGCCGTCGGCGCGGTCGTGCCGTGGGCCGACGCGGGCGTTGGCGCGGTCGCCACGCAAGCCGGCGTGAACGTGGGCTACGGCCCGCGCGCGCTGGAGTTGTTGCGGCAGGGGCTGGCCGCGCAGCAGGTCATGGACCGGCTCTTCACGGAGGATACGTTCCCGGGCAAGGACGGCCGGCAGATCGCCATCGTCGATGCCAAGGGCAACGTCGCCGTGGTCACCGGCGATGCCGCCAACGCGTGGCGCGGGCACGTGACCGGCAAGACGTGGTCGGCGCAAGGCAATATTCTCGTCGGCCAGCACGTCGTCGAAGCGATGGGCCGCGCCTTCGAGGCGACCCACGACGAGCTCGCCGAGAAGCTCTACGCCGCGCTCAAGGCGGGAGACGATGCGGGCGGCGACAGCCGCGGGCGGCAGTCGGCGTCAATCCTGGTGGTGCGGAAGGGCGGCGGCCGCAATACCAACAACGACCGCTACGTCTTCGTGAACGTCGACGATCACGCCGACCCGATGGGCGAACTGCGGCGGCTGATGAACCTGCAGATGACCATCAACCACGGCGGCGCCGTCAACCGGGCCCTCACCGCGGGCGACTTCGCCAAGGCGCTGGGCTCGGCCGAGAAGGTAGCCGGCTACTCGCCACACGACGCCGCGGCGCACGTGCGAGCCGGTTTCATTGCCTACCTGGCCGGTCACCGCGACCGCGCGGCTGCCGCGTTTGCCCGGGCGCAGCAGCTGACGTTGCCGGCGCAGTTCAAGACGCTATGGGACGGCCAGTCATCGCGGACGCCGGCCTTCGCCACGGTCCTCGAGGACAAGGCGTTTGTCGCGACCGTGCTCCCTCCGCAGTGACCACGATGCGCACGCTCACGACACTGACCGTCGCCGTCGCCCTGCTCGCGGCCACGCCCGTGGCCACGCGGCAGTTTCGCGCCGGCACGGCGCTGGTGCTGGTCGACGTGGTGGCGACGCGCGCCGACGGCAACCTCAATCACGACCTGAAGCGCGACGACTTCCTGGTGTTCGAAGACGGCCAGCCGCAGGAGATCAGGCAGTTCCAGGTCGTCGACCTGGAAACCGTCGCCGCCGACGTGGTCGATCCGCCCGGCGTATTCAGCAACCGTGCCGAGCCGGGCGCGGTGTTCGCGCTCGTGCTCGACGACATGAACATCGACGCCAGGCACTCGGCGTTGCTGCAAACGACGGCGCGCCAGTTCGTGGACGAGCAGGTGCGGTCGGGCGATTACCTCGGCGTGATGCGCACGGGCGTGAACTCGCCGCTGCTCTTGACCACCGATCGGGACCTGGTGCGGCCGATCATTGCGCAGACCATGGGCCGGCGCGACATCAACGACGTGGCCAGCCTGACCGGCGGCACCGGCGACACCCTGCCGACGCAGACGCTCGGCACGGCGCAGATGCCGGACTTCGGGGCGCTCGGCTTGTTCGACCAATCGCCGTCGGCGCGCATCCAGGCCGAACAAAGCCTGGTGGCGCTGCAGCGCGTGGTGGAATACCTGGCGCCGATTCCGGCCCGGCGCAAGGCCGTGCTGCTGTTCAGCCAGGGCATTGCCTTCGACCTCGAGGCCTTTGCCGCCGACAACAACCCGCGCAGCTTCGAGACCATGCGCCGGCTGCTGGCGGCCGCCCGCGAGGGCAACGTCGCGGTCTACACGGTCGATCCGCGCGGACTGCAGGGCTCAACCGATCCGGCGATCGGCGAGCGGCCGGTGCCGGTGACCCGCGACGCCGGCGTCGACTCGCTGCGTGATCTGGCTACGGCGACCGGCGGCCGCGCCGTCGTCAGCTCCAACGAGATTCCGCAGGCGTTCAACCGGATCTCGCGCGAGAACCGCTTCTATTACCTGCTCGGGTACGAGCCCGCAGACAACGGTTCGCGGACGCGGGCCCGGCAGATCGAAGTCACGACGCGCGCCCCGGGCACCACGCTGCTGCATCGCCGCGCCTATTCACCGTCGGGCGCGACCGCGGTCGCCACGGTGATCGACCGGACGCCGATTGCCTCGCCGCTGCCGGTGTCGGGCCTGCCCATCTCGATGGCGCCGGTCGTCTACCCGGACCCGTCGGGGGGGGCGTCGCTGGCCGTGCCGTTCGAGGTGGGCGGCAACCTGCCCGGCAACGACACGGTGAGATACACGCTGGTAGCCATCGACGGCCGCGGCGTGCAGGCCGGCCGCCTGTCGGGCACGGTGCGCGTGTCGGACGGCGCCGCAACAGGCATGGTGCGCCAGAAGCTGGCGCCCGGCCGCTACCAGTTGCGGCTGCAAGCCGACCTCGAGGGCCGTGGCACGGGCGTCGCGATTGCCAACGTGGCGATGCTGGAGCCCAATGCCGAGATCCCGGTCTGCGGCGGGTTCATGATGCTCCAGCCCGAAGGCGGCACGCCCAGGCCCAACGTGACGCGCTTCTTCCGTCCCCACCAGCCGGTGATGGCGGCCATCGTGCTGTCGGCGCGAAGTCTCGCCAACACGACACTGGCGCTCGTGGCGCGCCGCGGCAACGCCCCCGAAGCCGAACTGCCGCTCGGCAAGCCGCAGTCGCTCGGCAAGGGCCTGTGGCGCCTCGAGTCGGGCATCCCAGCCTCGGTCTTCGCCGGCGACGTCGAGTTGATGCTGCTGGCCAACGAACAGCCCGTCCCCGGGTGCCGTGCAGAACTGCACTTCGAGTGACGATAAGAGCGTTGTGACCATGAAGCCCTCCTCATGGACCGCCCTCGTCCTGATTGCCCTGGTCGCGACCGGGCACCGTGGCGCGCAGGCGCAACCGGCCGCTGCCGGCACCGGTGGTTCCGCGCCGTTCTTTACCGGCGTCCGCGACGCCGCCTCGCTGACCCGGCTGGTCAACGACCATCTCGCTCGGGCCCGCGAATTACTGGGCCAGCTGACGGCGCCGGGCGGGCCGCGCACGGCCGAGCAGACGTTGCGGGCCTACGACAACGTCGTCGCGCACGTTCAGGAGGCCCGGGACCTGTCGTCGATCGTCCGGCAGCTTCATCCCGATGCCGCCATGCGCACCGCGGCCGAGACGCTGAACCAGGCGGCCGAGCGCTTTGATACCGAGCTGGCCTTGAACCCGGCAGCCTATGCCGCGCTGGCCGGCATCCGGACCGCCGGCGCGCCGGCCGATCTGCAACGCTACGTCACGCTGGAGCTGAACGACTATCGCCGTGACGGCGTGGACCAGGATGCGCCGACGCGCGCGACGATCAACGAGCTGCGCGACCTGCTGGTCAAGCTGCGGCAGGAGTTCGACCGCAACGTGCGCGACGGCGCCCGCACGCTGACCGTGGCCAGTGCCGCCGACCTGTCAGGGCTGCCGCCCGACTTCATCGCCGCCCACAAGCCCGCGCCCGACGGCACGATCACGCTGACGACCGCCGCGTCGGATCTGCAGCCGGTGATGCTGTATGCGAAAAGCGACGACCTGCGCCGCCGCATGCTGCTCGAGTCGAACGATGTCGCCTACCCGGCCAACCTGGCCGTGCTGCAGCGCCTGATCGAGACCAGGGCTGAACTGGCCCGCACGCTCGGCTTCAAGGACTGGGCCACCTTCGACCTGTCGAACCGCATGGCAGCCACGCCGCAGAACGCGGCCGCCTTCATCAACCGCATCGTCGCCGCGTCGGCGGCGAAGGCCAACGCCGACTACCAGTTGATCCTCGATCGCAAGCGGCAGGACGAGCCGGGCGCGACCACCGTGGAGGCGTGGCAACGCCGCTACTACACGGAGCTGGTGCGGCAATCGAGCTACGACTTCAACTCGCAGTCCATGCGTCCCTATTTCGCCTACGAACGGGTGCGGGCCGGTGTGTTCGCCGTCAGCGGCCGGCTGTTCGGCCTCGAGTTCAAGCCGGCACCGTCGCTGCCGGTGTGGCATCCCTCGGTCGAGCCCTACGAAGTGTTCGAGGCGGGCCGCCTGGTCGGCCGCATCTATCTCGACATGCACCCGCGCCCGGGCAAGGGCGGCGGCGGCGCCTCGGCGGCGACCGCGCGCGCCGGCATTCGCGGCCGGCAGTTGCCGGAAGTGGTGTTGATTTGCCGCTTCCCCGGCGGCACGCCCGGCGACCCCGGCCTGATGACCTACGACCAGGTGACGACGTTCTTCCACGAGTTCGGGCACATGGTGCATGCCATCGCCTCGGGGCAACAGCAACGCTGGGTCGGCCTCACGCGCGTGGCCGAGCGCGACTTCATCGAGGCGCCGTCACAGATGCTCGAAGAGTGGGTGTCCGATCCGGCGACACTCGCCACGTTTGCGACCCACTACCAGACCAACGCGCCGATTCCCGCTGCGCTGGTGCACCAGATGCGCCGCGCCAACGAACTGGGACGCGGCTACGACACGCGCCAGCAGATGGTGTTCGCGGGCCTCAGCCTGTCGCTGCACAATCGCGATCCGAAGACCGCCGACGCGATGGTGATCTACAAGGACCTGATGCAGAAGTACCTGCCGACGGCGTATCCGGAGGGCAGTCACTTTCCGGGAACCTTCACGCAGCTGTCGAACCCGAATTACACCGCCTCGTACTACACTTACATGTGGTCGCTGGTGATTGCGAAAGACCTGTTCAGCGGCTTCGACCGGCGCAACCTGCTCGCGCCCGGCCCGGCCCGGCGGTTCCGCGACAAGGTGCTCGCGCAGGGCGGCGCCAAGCCGGCCGCCGGCCTGGTCCGCGACTTCCTGGGGCGGCCCTACGGCATCGCGGCGTGGGAGGCATGGCTGAACCAGGCCACCCCGGCGCCTGCGGCGCCCTAGCAGGCCGCCGCGCCTATTTCGCGCGCGCCATTCCCCACTCGACGGTCGTCCCCATGGCGCCGGCCACGCCGGCGATCTTGTCGCCCGTCAGCTTGCCCTTCATCTCGTAGGTCATCTTGCCGTCGCGGTTGATGGTGAAGCTGATGGCGTCGCCCTCGATGGTGCCGTTCTCGACCGGCCAGGTACGGCCGCCGCCCAGGTCGAACTGGCCCGTGAGCTTGTCGCCGTCGGCCTTCAACTCGACCTGCGCCGTCACCGATCCCATCGGGCTGGTCATCTCGAACGCCCATTGGCCGTCAACACCCGATTGGGCCGAGCCAACGACTGCCGCCGACGCAACGAGAAGTGCCGTAAGTACGTAGCGCATATCAAGTCTCCCGCCAATGTTTGACGCGCGATCGGGCGCCGAGGGTTCCAAAACTGCTCGGCTCCCTGACGCGGAGCGTCAGTGCACTGGCTTGACCGCCTTGTGGCTAGCACCTTAACCCGGCCCGCTGGCGTTCGTCCACACTGAGGCGTAAGATCCGTGGATGCGCGTCCCCCGGTGGCTTGGGCGCGAGTCGGCATCCTGGGAACGAGACGGCTTGATCAGCGACGATCAACGTCGCGCCATCCTCGCCCGTTATCGGTCTGCCTTCACCCCCGCACAATTGGTCTCACGGACGCTCCTCTGGCTCGCCGTGGCCAGCGGCGGCGTCGGCATGGCGTTGTTGCTGGCCTGGAACTGGCGGGCCATCCCGTCGGTCGTCAAGGTCGCCGCCGCCACCACCCTGACCGCCGGCGCATACGGCGCGGCCGCTCTCTTCAGCCGGCGCAGGAAGGTTGCGGAATGCGAGTATGCCGCCCTGCTGGCGGGGCTGCTCGCGGGCGGGGCGCTCGTGGTCGGGGTCGAGGCGGCGGGGGCGGATCCACTCACGACGCCCATCACGTTATGGTGGTCTGGAGTGCTGGCCATCACGGCCGCGATCGTGCCCTCAGCCGTCATCGCGCTTGCCGGCACGGCCGCCGGCGTGTGGTGGTTGCTCATCACCGGAGGCACGCGCGAGGCGCCCTGGGAATTCCTGCTGGTCTGGCCGGTGTTGGCGGTGGCGGTGCAGCGGGATCGCAACCCCCACGCGGCCGGTGGCGTGGCCTTCGCCTTCGGCGCCTGGTCGTTCTTGCTGGCATTGGCGGCGTGGCCCGGCCAGGGTGCGGATACGCCCGTCTTCGTGACCGCCCTGCTGACCGGCGCCTGGCTCGATGCCCTCGCCCACTCGCCAGACGGCCGCCGGCCGGCCTTCGCCCGGGTCACGCCGGCCCTTGCCGTCATCTCACTCGCCATGACCATGTTGCTGCCAAGCGGATCGCATCGTGCGGTGCCCGATGCGCAACTGGCGAAGGCCAACGCCTGGCTGGCGCTAGCGT